>JBBDWV010000003.1:21488-49517 GCA_040902655.1 Mycobacteriales bacterium | reverse complement strand
GAAAGGGGAAACAGGCCGCCACGGCGGTACTGCGCCCCGGACTACCAATGGCGACGACGAACGACCTCAAGAACGGCATGGTGCTCAACCTCGACAACGGCCTGTGGGCGGTGAACGAGTTCCAGCACGTCAAGCCCGGCAAGGGCGGGGCCTTCGTGCGCACGACGCTCAAGAACGTGCTGACCGGCAAGGTCGTCGACAAGACGTTCAACGCCGGCACCAAGGTCGAGGTCGCCACCGTCGACAAGCGCACGATGACCTACCTCTACAGGGAGGGCACCGACTACGTCTTCATGGACCAGGACACCTTCGACCAGCTCTACGTCCCGGAGACGACGCTCGGCACGGTCAAGGACTACCTCCTGGAGAACATGGAGGCGATGGTCGCGATGCACGAGGGCGAGGCGCTCTACGTCGAGCTGCCGGCCAGTGTCGAGCTGATCGTCCAGCACACCGACCCCGGGCTGCAGGGCGACCGCTCCACCGGCGGCACCAAGCCCGCCATCCTCGAGACCGGCGCCGAGATCTCGGTGCCGCTGTTCCTGACCACCGGGGAGAAGATCAAGGTCGACACCCGCGACGGGCGCTACCTCGGCCGCGTGAATTCTTGATCGGGCATGGCTAGTGGGGGCCAGGAGCAAGGCCCGCAAGCGGGCGCTCGACGTCCTCTACGAGGCGGCGCAGCGCGGCGGCGACCCGATGGCGACGCTGCGCGAGCGGCTCGCGCAGAGCGACCCGCCGGTGCCGGAGTACGCCGCGACCCTCGTCGAGGGCGTGGTCACCCACCGGGAACGGATCGACGAGCTGCTGTCGACGTACGCCGAGGAGTGGACGCTGGACCGGATGCCGCCGGTCGACCTGGCCGCACTCCGGATCGGGGCGTACGAACTGCTCTGGTGTGACGACGTACCCGACGGCGTCGCCGTCGCGGAGGCGGTCGCGCTGGTCGGCAGCCTGTCGACCGACGAGAGCGCCGGCTTCGTCAACGGCCTGCTCGCCCGGCTGCTCCAGCTCAAGCCCAGCCTGGTGGTCTGAGCCAGCTCAGACCTCGATCGCCCGCCGGGCGTCGGCGGACAGCACGCCCCAGCCGATCAGCTGCTCGGTGAGCGCGCCGGGGGAGGCGTCGTAGATGACCGCGAGGGAGCGCAGGTCCTCCTGGCGGATCGACAGCACCCGGCCGTTGTAGTCGCCGCGCTGGCTCTGGATCGTCGCGGCGTAACGGGCCAGCGGGGCGGCCTTGTCGGCCGGCACCGAGGACAGCTGCTCGAGATCGATGATCAGCCGCGCGGCGGGCTCGTTCACCGGCGTGGCGTGGCCCTCGGGCAGCAGCTCGTTGACCGGGACGCCGTAGAAGTCGGCCAGCTCGGACAGCCGCTGAACCGTCACGGCCCGGTCACCGCGCTCGTACGAGCCGACGACGACGGCCTTCCAGCGACCCTGGGACTTCTCCTCGACCCCGTGCAGGGACAGCCCCTGCTGGGTCCGGATGGCCCGCAGCCGGGCCCCCAGGGACTTCGCGTAGTCGCTCATGCTGTGTGCTCCCGTCGTCAGGCGCGGATCGTCCGCGTCGGTCGTTCCGGGGCGTCGGTCTCACCACTGGCTCGACCGGGAGAGCGCCCGGAGCCCGGAGGCCTCGTACGCGGTGACCGTGCTACTCCCGGAGTCACTGCCTCGCCACGTGCTGGTTACCCGCTGTGTTGCTGGTTACGCACAGTCACGGTACGGGCCGGGTAAGGGCGGGTCAAGCAGGCGCGCCGCCGGGCACCGTGCCCACCCGCCGGTGTAGCGTCGAGCAGCAGCACCACCGTTCATCCCTCCACCGAGCCCGTCCCGTGAGGCGGGGAAGGAGGCTCCGCATGTCGGCTGCCCAGCCACGCCCGGTCACGGGCGATCCCGCCGCCGCCCGGCCCGTGCTCCAGGGTCCCGAGGTCGGTCGCGCCGTCGACCGGATGGCCCACGAGCTGCTCGAGAAGACCCGCGGGGGCGCCGATGTCGTCCTGCTCGGCATCCCCACCCGTGGCACGACGCTGGCCCGCCGGCTGGCTGCGCGGGTGCATGCCTTCGAGGGGCTCGCCCTGCCGACCGGCAGCCTCGACGTGACCCTCTACCGCGACGACCTGCGCCTGAAGAGTCCCCGCGCGCTGGAGGAGACCGACCTGCCCTCCGGCGGCATCGACGACAAGCTCGTCGTCCTGGTCGACGACGTGCTGTTCTCCGGCCGCACCGTCCGGGCCGCTCTCGACGCGCTGGCCGACCTCGGCCGGCCCCGCGTCGTCCAGCTGGCGGTCCTCGTCGACCGGGGTCACCGCGAGCTGCCGATCCGGGCCGACTACGTCGGCAAGAACATCCCCACCTCCCTGAGGGAGACCGTCCACGTGATGCTCACCGAGGACGACGGCCGCGACGCGGTCCTGCTCGGGCCCGCCGATCTCGAGCGGCGCGACGCGTGAAGCGCCATCTGCTCTCGGCCGCCGACCTCACCCTCGAGGACGCCACGCTCGTCCTCGACACCACCACCGAGCTGGCCCAGCTCACCGAACGCGCCACGGTCAAGAAGCTCCCGACTCTGCGCGGCCGCACGGTCGTCAACCTGTTCTTCGAGGACTCCACCCGCACCCGCACCAGCTTCGAGCTCGCCGCCAAGCGGCTGTCCGCCGACGTCATCAACTTCAGCGCCAAGGGCTCCAGCGTGTCCAAGGGCGAGACGCTGAAGGACACCGCCCTGACGCTGGAGGCGATGGGCTCCGACGCCGTCGTCATCCGTCACTCCTGGTCGGGCGCCCCGGTCAACCTGAGCCGGTTCCTGCGCGGCTCGGTCATCAACGCCGGTGACGGCACTCACGAGCACCCCACCCAGGCGCTGCTCGACGCCTACACGATGCGCCAGCGCCTCGGCCGGGTCGAGGGCCTGAAGGTGACCATCGTGGGTGACATCCTGCACAGCCGGGTGGCCCGCTCGAACGTCCTGCTGCTGTCCACCCTCGGCGCGGAGGTGACCCTCGTCGCGCCGCCCACGCTGCTGCCCATGGGTGTCGAGGCCTGGCCGTGCGCGGTGTCCTACGACCTGGACGCGGTGCTGCCCAAGAGCGACGCCGTGATGATGCTGCGGGTGCAGCGCGAACGTATGGGGGCGGCCTACTTCCCGAGCACCCGCGAGTACGCCCGTCGCTACGGCCTCGACGTTCGCCGCGCGAAGCAGCTGTCCGATGACGCGATCGTCATGCACCCCGGGCCGATGGTCCGCGGCATGGAGATTGCGGCCGAGGTCGCCGACGGGCTGCGCTCCACCATCGTCGACCAGGTCGCCAACGGCGTCAGCGTGCGGATGGCCGTCCTCTACCTCCTGCTCGGCGGCGCCGAGCCCGCGATCGGAAGCGACAACGCATGAGTTTCCTGTTGAGAAACGTCAAGGCTTACGGAGAAGGCGATCCCGTCGACCTGCGGCTGGCCGACGGGCGGATCGTCGAGATCGGCTCCGGCCTGTCCGCCGGCGACAGCCAGCCGTACGACGGGCAGTCCGGCGTGCTGCTCCCCGGTCTGGTGGACCTGCACACCCACCTGCGCGAGCCCGGCCGGGAGGACGCCGAGACGGTCGAGACCGGCACCCGCGCGGCGGCCCTCGGCGGCTTCACGGCCGTGCACGCCATGGCCAACACCGACCCGGTGGCCGACACCGCGGGTGTGGTCGAGCAGGTGTGGCGGCTCGGCCGCGACGCGGGACACTGCGACGTGGCACCGGTCGGTGCAGTCACGATCGGGCTCGCGGGCGAGCAGATGGCCGAGCTCGGCACGATGGCCGACAGCGCCGCCCGGGTGCGGGTCTTCTCCGACGACGGGCACTGCGTCAGCGACGCGAGCCTGATGCGCCGGGCGCTGGAGTACGTCAAAGCCTTCGGCGGCGTCATCGCGCAGCACGCGCAGGAGCCGCGGCTGACGGTCGGCGCGCAGATGAACGAAGGCGTCAACAGCAGCCTGCTCGGGCTGACCGGCTGGCCCGCGGTCGCCGAGGAGGCGATCATCGCGCGCGACTGCCTGCTTGCGGCCCACGTCGGCGGCCGGCTGCACGTCTGCCACGTCAGCACCGCCGGCAGCGTCGAGCTGATCCGCTGGGCCAAGGGCCACGGCTGGGACGTGACGGCCGAGGTCACCCCGCACCACCTGGTGCTCACCGACGACCTGGCCGGCACCTACGACCCGGTCTTCAAGGTCAACCCGCCGCTGCGCACGAAGACCGACGTCGAGGCGCTGCGCGAAGGACTGGCCGACGGCACGATCGACTGCGTCGCGACCGATCATGCCCCGCATGCTTTGGAGGACAAGGAGGCCGAGTGGGGTGCCGCGGCCTTCGGCATGACCGGACTCGAGACGGCGCTGGCCGTCGTGGTGCAGACGATGGTCGAGCCCGGCAGACTGTCCTGGCGTTCGGTTGCCGAGCGGCTGTCGACGACGCCGGCCCGCATCGGCCGACTGGAGGAGCACGGCCGCCCGATCGCGGTCGGTGAACCGGCCAATCTCTGCCTGGTCGATCTCGGCGCGCGCTGGACGGTGGACCCGGCGCAGTCCGCGAGCCGCAGCCGCAACACGCCCTTCGCCGGTCACGAGCTGCCCTCCCGCGTCGTGGCCACCTTCCTGCGCGGGACACCGACCGTGCTCGACGGGCGGAGCGCATGAGCCCGGACAGGGCAGCGCTCACCCTCGGGATGCTGCTGCTCGTCGCCCTGATCTATCTGCTGATGCTCAAGGGCTGGCGGAGCCGCCAGCGACGCCAAGGTGACCTCCCGCCGCCGCCGCCGGCACCGGTCGTGCGGGGCGACACGCTGGTCCCGGCCACTCCCGGAGTGTTCGTCGGCACCACGTTCGTCGACGACTGGCTCGACCGGGTCGCGGTCCATGGCCTGGCCCACCGCGCGGCCGGCGAGCTGCTGGTCGCCACCGATGGGGTGCACGTCGAGCGCGAGGGGTTGCCCGACCTCTTCCTGCCCTACTCGGCGATCTCCGCGGCCGGCACCGGCGACGCGCTGGCCGGCAAGATGGTCGGCACCGACGGGCTGTTGCTCGTCGACTGGCGCCTCGGCGGCCGCCTGCTCACCAGCGGTTTCCGCGCCGACGAGCACGACCGGCACGCGGTGCTCGCCGACGCCATCAGGTCCCAGCTACGCCCGACAGAGGTAACCCAGTGACTGCGCAACTCAGCATGACGACCGTCGGCGCTCAGGACGGGTCGGGCGCATGACCCCCGCCCTGCTCGTCCTGGAGGACGGCCGCACCTTCCGCGGCTCGGCGTACGGCGCCGTCGGGGAGACCTTCGGCGAGGCAGTCTTCAACACCGGCATGACCGGCTACCAGGAGACGCTCACCGATCCCAGCTACCACAAGCAGGTGGTCGTGATGACCGCCCCGCACATCGGCAACACCGGCGTCAACGACGAGGACCCGGAGTCCGCGCGGATCTGGGTCTCCGGGTACGTCGTCCGCGACCCGAGCCGGATCCCGAGCAGCTGGCGCAGCCGCCGTCCGCTCGACGAGGAGCTCGAGGGTCAGGGCGTCGTCGGCATCTCCGGTGTCGACACCCGCGCCCTCACCCGCCACCTGCGCGAGCGCGGCGCGATGAAGGTCGGCATCTTCAGCGGTGACCACCTCGCCGACGCCGACGGCCTCGTCGAGCGGGTCCGGCAGAGCCCGCCGATGGAGGGCGCCGATCTCGCCCACGAGGTGACGACGGACCAGCCCTACGTTGTGCCCGCGGTGGGCGAGAAGCGCTTCACCGTGGCTGCCCTCGATCTCGGCATCAAGGCTGCGACGCCGCGCTACATGGCGCAGCGCGGGGTCGAGGTGCACGTCCTTCCCGCCACCAGCACGGGCGAGGAGCTGCTCGCGCTCCGTCCCGACGGTGTCTTCCTGTCCAACGGCCCCGGCGACCCGGCGACCACCGACGGGCCCGTCGCGGCGACCCAGCAGGTGCTCGAGGCCGGTGTGCCGCTGTTCGGCATCTGCTTCGGCAACCAGATCCTCGGCCGCGCTCTCGGGCTCGGCACCTACAAGCTGCGCTACGGCCACCGCGGCGTGAACCAGCCCGTGCAGGAGCTCGAGACCGGCCGGGTGCACGTCACGAGCCACAACCACGGCTTCGCGGTGGACGCGCCGGCCGATGGCAGCCCGATCGACACACCGTACGGCCGGGTCGTGGTGAGTCACATCGACCTCAACGACGACGTCGTCGAGGGCCTCGACCTGCTCGATGCCAGGGCGTTCAGCGTCCAGTACCACCCCGAAGCGGCACCCGGACCGCACGACGCGACCGGCCTGTTCGAGCAGTTCACGAAGCTGATGGAGGCCTGATGCCGAAGCGCGAGGACCTGAAGCACATCCTGGTCATCGGCTCCGGTCCGATCCTGATCGGGCAGGCCGCGGAGTTCGACTACTCCGGCACCCAGGCCTGCCGGGTGCTGAAGGCCGAGGGGCTGCGGGTCACCCTGATCAACAGCAATCCGGCCACGATCATGACGGACCCGGAGTTCGCGGATGCCACCTACCTCGAGCCGATCACGCCGGAGTACGTCACCAAGGTCATCGAGCAGGAGCGGCCCGACGCGCTGCTGGCCACCCTCGGTGGGCAGACCGCGCTGAACGCCGCGATGTCGCTGCACGAGGCAGGCGTGCTCGAGCAGTACGACGTCGAACTGATCGGCGCCGATGTCGACGCGATCCGCCGGGGGGAGGACCGCCAGGCGTTCAAGGACATCGTCGAACAGGTGGGCGGCGAGAGCGCGCGCAGCGTCGTCTGCCACACCATGCAGGAGTTGCTCGCCGGCGTCGACGAGCTCGGCTACCCGGTCGTGGTGCGGCCCAGCTTCACCATGGGCGGTGCCGGCGGTGGCATCGCGTACGACGAGCAGGACCTGCGCCGGATCGGCGGGGGAGGCCTGCACGCCAGCGCCACCACCGAGGTCCTGCTGGAGGAGTCGATCCTCGGCTGGAAGGAGTACGAGCTCGAGCTGATGCGCGACCGCAACGACAACGTCGTCGTCATCTGCTCGATCGAGAACCTCGACCCGATGGGCGTGCACACCGGCGACTCGGTCACCGTGGCGCCGGCGATGACGCTGACCGACCGCGAGTACCAGCGCATGCGCGACCTGGCGATCGACATCATCCGGGCGGTCGGTGTCGACACCGGCGGCTGCAACATCCAGTTCGCGGTCGACCCCGAGGACGGCCGCCTCGTCGTCATCGAGATGAACCCCCGCGTCTCGCGCTCCAGCGCGCTGGCGTCCAAGGCGACCGGGTTCCCCATCGCGAAGATCGCGGCCCGGCTCGCCATCGGCTACACCCTCGACGAGATCCCCAACGACATCACCCGCGAGACCCCGTCGGCCTTCGAGCCGAGCCTGGACTACGTCGTGGTGAAGATCCCGCGCTTCGCCTTCGAGAAGTTCCCCGGTGCCGACCCGCACCTCACCACCACGATGAAGTCGGTCGGCGAGGCGATGGCGATCGGCCGGTCGTTCGTCGAGGCGCTGCAGAAGGCGATGCGCTCACTCGAGCAGTCGCCGTCGCAGTTCTGGCTCGAGCCGGACCCGCCCGGCACCGCGCAGGACGCGCTGGAACTGGCGAAGGTGCCGCACGACCTGCGGCTGCTCACCGTGGAGCGCGCGCTGCGCCTGGGCGCCACCCCCGGGCAGGTCTTCGAGGCCACCCGGATCGACCCGTGGTTCCTGGACCAGCTGCTGAGTCTGGTCGAGCTGCGCGAGAAGCTCGAGCAGGCAGCTGGCCTGGATGCCGATCTGCTGCGTGCGGCGAAGCGGATGGGCTGCAGCGACAAGCAGATCGCCGCGGTCCGCGGACTGACCGAGCTCGACGTCCGCAAGGCGCGGCACGCCCTCGGCGTGCGTCCCGTCTACAAGACCGTCGACACCTGCGCGGCGGAGTTCGCGGCCGAAACGCCCTACCACTACTCGTCCTATGACGAGGAGACCGAGGTGGCGCCGAGCGGCAAGCGCAAGGTGCTCATCCTGGGCAGCGGCCCGAACCGCATCGGCCAGGGCATCGAGTTCGACTACGCCTGCGTGCACGCGTCCTTCGCCCTCAGCGCCGCGGGCTTCGAGACGGTGATGGTCAACTGCAACCCCGAGACCGTCTCCACCGACTACGACACCAGTGACCGCCTCTACTTCGAGCCGCTGACCGTCGAGGACGTGCTCGAGGTCGTCGCCGCCGAGCAGGAATCGGCCCGCCAGGGCGGCGGTGAGCTGGTCGGCGTCATCGTGCAGCTCGGCGGCCAGACGCCGCTGCGCCTGGCGCAGGAGCTGAAGGACTGCGGCGTGCCGATCGTCGGCACCAGCCCGGAGGCCATCCACCTGGCCGAGGAGCGCGGCGCCTTCGGCAACGTGCTCACCGCCGCCGGCCTGCCGGCCCCGAAGTACGGCATGGCCCGCTCCTACGACGAGGCGAAGGAGATCGCCGAGCGGGTCGGCTACCCGGTTCTCGTCCGCCCGTCGTACGTCCTGGGCGGCCGCGGCATGGAGATCGTCTACACCGACGAGATGCTCGTCGACTACGTCTCCCGCTCCACGCACATCGGCCCGGACGCACCGGTACTGGTCGACCGGTTCCTCGAGGACGCCGTCGAGATCGACGTCGACGCACTCTACGACGGGAGCGAGCTCTACCTCGCCGGGATCATGGAGCACATCGAGGAAGCCGGGATCCACTCCGGCGACTCGGCCTGCGCGCTGCCGCCGGTCACCTTGGGTCGCACCGACCTCGAGCGGATCCGTGCCAGCACCCTCGGCATCGCCGCGGGCGTCGGCGTGCGGGGGCTGCTGAACGTGCAGTACGCCCTCAAGGACGACGTGCTCTACGTCCTCGAGGCCAACCCGCGAGCCAGCCGAACCGTGCCGTTCGTCAGCAAGGCCACGGCGGTGCAGGTCGCCAAGGCCGCGGCCCGCATCATGCTCGGCGCCACCATCGCCGACCTGCGCGGCGAGGGGATGCTGCCGGGGAGCGGTGACGGTGCGGATCTGCCCTACGGCGCGCCCATCTCGGTGAAGGAGGCGGTGCTGCCGTTCGGCCGCTTCCGGACCGCCGCCGGTGAGGGCGTCGACACCGTGCTCGGCCCGGAGATGAAGTCGACCGGCGAGGTGATGGGCATCGACCGGGTCTTCGGCACCGCCTACGCCAAGAGCCAGGCCGCCGCGTACGGCGAGCTGCCGACCAAGGGACGGGTCTTCGTCAGCGTCGCCAACCGGGACAAGCGCGCGGTGCTCTTCCCCGTCAAGCGGTTGGCCGACCTGGGCTTCGAGGTGCTGGCGACCGAGGGCACGGCCGAGGTGCTGCGGCGCAACGGCGTGGAGGCGACGGTGGTCGGCAAGCACTCGCACGGCAAGGGCGACGATGTCGTCCCGTTGATCCTGGCCGGCGAGGTGGATTTGATCCTCAACACCCCGTTCGGTGTCGGCGCGCGCAAGGACGGCTACGAGATCCGCACCGCCGCCGTCGCCCGCGGCGTGCCGTGCATCACGACGGTGCAGGGCGCCGCCGCGGCGGTACAGGGGATCGAGGCGTTGATCCGGGGCGACATCGGGGTGCGGTCGCTGCAGGAGCACCACCGGCTGATGCGGGGCGGCGCTGCGGTCCCGCCCTCGCCGGGCGTCACCGGGGAGCGTCCCTGATGCCGCTGCAGGTCACCGGCGAGGTGCTGAGCATCAAGCGGGTCGGCGCCTACCAGGCGATGACCGTCGTCGCGCCCGGCATACCGGCGCTCACGCGTCCCGGGCACTTCGTGGCCGTGCAGGTCGGGGGGCCCGAGTCCAGCATGCTGCTGCGCCGCGCGTTCGCCATCTACGACGTCAAGGACCGCGGCGTCTACGGCGGGACCGTCGAGTTCGTCTTCGCGGTGCACGGCAAGGGCACCGCCTGGCTGTCGGCCCGCCGGCCGCAGGACGACCTGGACGTGGTGGGTCCACTCGGCAAGCCCTTCCGGCTGCCGAAGAATCCCGTCAGCGTCACGCTCGTCGGCGGTGGCTACGGCAGTGCCCCGCTGCTGCCCCTGGCCGCGGCGCTACGTGAGCGGGGCTGCCGGGTCGACATCGTGCTGGGTGCCGGCAGCGCCGACCGGCTGTTCGGCTTCCTCGACGCCAAGCGGCTGGGCGACTCCGTCACGGTCACGACCGACGACGGCTCGATCGGCCAACCCGGCCGGGTCAGCGACGTGCTGCCCGGCGTGTTCGACAGATCCCGGACCGACCTCGTCTACACCTGCGGGCCGATGGCGATGCTGCGGGCGGTCTCCGACCTCGCGGCGGAGCGGGCCATCCCCTGCCAGGTCGCGGTGGAGGAGTCGATGGCCTGCGGCATCGGTGTGTGCATGACCTGTGTGCTGCCGGTCGTCGGTGACGACGGCCTGACCCGGATGGTCCGCTCATGCGTCGAGGGGCCGGTCTTCCTCGGCGACCGGGTGCGCTGGGACGAGCTCGGGACGGTGCCGCCCGACACCGTCGGGGCGATTACCGCAGGCGGCCACACGTGATCGACATGACGACGCGGCTGGCCGGTGTGGACTTCCCCAACCCGGTCTTCACCGCGTCCGGATGCGCTGCCGCCGGTTGGGAGCTGGACCAGTTCTTCGACGTCACGCTGCTCGGCGGCGTCGTCACGAAGTCGATCATGAAGGTGCCACGATCCGGACGGGCCACCCCGCGGATGGCGGAGACCCCGAGCGGGATGCTCAACTCGATCGGCCTGCAGGGGCCGGGCATCGACGCCTTCCTGGACAACGACCTGGCCTGGCTGGCGAGCCGCGGCGCCCGGGCCGTCGTGTCGATCGCGGGCGGCAGCGTCGAGGACTACGCCGTGCTCGCCCGCAGGCTGCGCGGTTCCCCGGCGGTCTCGATGATCGAGGTCAACATCTCCTGCCCCAACGTGGAGGACCGCGGCCAGGTCTTCGCCTGCGACCCGCAGGCCGCCTCCGCTGTCGTCGAGGCCGTGCGCTGGAACACACCCGAGGCGACCCCCGTGTTCGCCAAGCTGAGCCCCGACGTCACCGACATCACGGCCGTCGCGCGGGCCTGCGTCGAGGCCGGCGCCGACGGGCTGTCGGTCATCAACACCCTGCTGGGCATGGTGATCGACACGACGACCATGCGCCCGGCGCTGGCCGGCGTCACCGGCGGCCTGTCCGGCCCGGCGATCCGCCCGGTGGCGGTCCGCTGCGTCTGGCAGGTCCACGCCGCGCTGCCGGACGTGCCGATCCTGGGCATGGGCGGCATCCGTACCGGCCTCGACGCCCTCGAGTTCCTGCTCGCCGGTGCCAGTGCCGTCAGCGTCGGGACGACGGTCTTCGGCGACCCCACCGCGCCCCTGCGGGTGCTCGCCGAGCTCGAACGGGCGCTGGCCGACCGCGGCATCGCGCGGCTGTCCGACGTGGTGGGGCTGGCCCACCGCGCCCCGGAGCCGTCGGTGCCCGAGGCGCACGACCCGCCTGGCGACGACCCGCCGGGCGACGGTGCGCCCGGCGACGACCCGCCGGGCGGCCTGCCCGCGAGCCGGGGGTTCGCCGACGCCTACGAGGAGCAGACATGAGAGCGCCCATCGCCGTGGCCCTGGACGCCCCCGACGCCGAGACGGCCGCCCGCTGGGCGCGCGCGGTCACTCCGCACGTCGCGGTCGTCAAGGTCGGACTGGAGCTGTTCTGCCGCACCGGGCCGTCGATCGTCGACAGCGTGCGCGGCGCATCAGGGGCCGAGCTGTTCCTCGACCTGAAGCTGCACGACATCCCCAACACCGTTGCGGGGGCAGCGAAGTCGGTCGCCCGGCTGAAGCCGCGCTACCTGACCGTGCACGCCAGCGGCGGGCCCGACATGGTCCGTGCCGCCGTCGAGGCGGCCGAGGGCGTCACGATCGCCGCCGTCACGGTCCTCACCTCGATGAGCGACAGCGTGCTGGAGGCCATCGGGCTGGCCGGCCCGTCGACCGACGCCGTCCGCCGTCTTGCGGCCCTCGCCGTGGCCGCCGGCGCCGGCGCGCTGGTCTGCTCGCCGCACGAGGTGGCGGCCGTCCGGCGCGAGGTCGGCCCCGGGGTGACCCTCATCACCCCAGGTGTGCGGCCCGCAGGCAGCGATGCCCAGGACCAGGCGCGCGTCGCGACGCCGGAGCGGGCGCTGGCCGCCGGCGCCGACCTGCTGGTCATCGGCCGTCCCATCACCGGCGCCGCCGATCCGGGCGCCGCGGCCGCCCGGATCGCTGCCGCCCTGCCGCAGCGCTGAGCCGACCGGGCGACGGCACGTTGCCCCGACCGCCCCTCGCCGCTAGGTTCCCGTCGTCCTGCTCAGCCGAATCCCGAGGTGAACCGCGTGCCGCTGCCGCCCCTGACTCCCGAGCAGCGCGCCGCCGCCCTGGAGAAGGCCGCCGCTGCGCGCAAGGCGCGGGCCGCGCTAAAAGTCCGGCTGAAGTCCAGCGGGACCAGCCTGGGCGACGTGCTCACCGACGGCGACACCGACGAGGTGATCGGGAAGATGAAGGTCGTCGCCGTGCTGGAGGCGATGCCGGGGGTCGGCAAGGTACGTGCCCAGAAGATCATGGAGCGGCTCGAGATCTCCCCGTCGCGGCGCGTGCGCGGCCTCGGCAGCAAGCAGCGCCAGGCACTGGTCCGGGAGTTCAGCAGCTCTTGAGCGGTCGTCTCACCGTCCTGTCCGGTCCCTCCGGCGTGGGCAAGGGCAGCGTCGTGCGCGTGCTGCGCACCCGACACCCCGGCGTCTGGCTGTCCGTCAGCGTGACCACGCGCCCGCCCCGGCCGGGGGAGCGCAACGGCGTGGAGTACTTCTTCGTCGATCAGCCGGAGTTCGACCGGATGGTGGTGGCCGGCGAGCTGCTCGAGCACGACGCCCACATGGGCGCGTCGTACGGCACCCCGCGTCGGCCGGTGGAGGAACAGCTCGCTGCAGGCGCGCCCGTTCTGCTCGAGATCGACCTGCACGGCGCCCGGCAGGTCCGCGCCCAGCTGCCCGACGCGCAGCTGGTCTTCCTGGCCCCGCCCTCCGTCGACGAGCTGGCCCGCCGGCTCGTCGGCCGCGGAACGGAGGACCCGGCGAAGGTGCGGGACCGGCTCGAGCGGGCCCGGACGGAGCTGGCCGCCGAGCACGAGTTCGACGTGGTGGTCGTCAACGACGACGTCGAGGCGGCGGCGGACCGGCTGGTAGCCTTGCTCGGGATCCCTTCCTGAGCAGGCCTGTTTTCTGAGCACGGCTCTGTCCGAGCAACGTCTGGAGTTCCCCCGTGGCCGGCACTGTCGCCAACCCGATCGGCATCACCAATCCCCCGATCGACGAGCTGCTCGCCGCCACCGACTCCAAGTACAGCCTGGTCATCTACGCGGCCAAGCGTGCGCGCCAGATCAACGCCTACTACTCCCAGCTCGGCGAGGGCCTGCTGGAGTACGTCGGCCCGCTGGTCGAGACCGGCGTGCAGGAGAAGCCGCTGTCGATCGCGTTGCGTGAGATCAACGGCGGGCTGCTCACGCACGAGCAGGTCGCCGAGCCCGTCCAGTAGGTGAAGGCCCGGCGCCCATGACAGCGCGCCCATGACCGCGCGCCCGAGGGTCGTCCTCGGCGTGGCCGGCGGCGTCGCCGCCTACAAGGCCGTCGAGCTGCTGCGGCGGCTGACCGAGTCCGGCCACGAGGTCACGGTCGTCCCGACCCGGGCGGCGCTGCAGTTCGTCGGCGCCCCGACCTGGGCGGCGCTGTCGGGCCGGCCGGTGAGCGACGACGTCTGGGGCAGCGTGCACGAGGTACCCCACGTCCGCCTCGGTCAGAGCGCCGATCTGGTCGTCGTCGCCCCCGCCACCGCCGACCTGCTGGCCCGCGCCGCGCACGGGCTGGCCGACGATCTGCTCACCAACGTCCTGCTCACCGCTCGTTGCCCGGTACTGCTCGCGCCCGCGATGCACACCGAGATGTGGGAACACCCGGCCACCCGGGCCAACGTCGGCACGCTGCGCGGGCGCGGTGTGCAGGTCGTCGAGCCCGCAGACGGCCGGCTCACCGGGACGGACACCGGCAAGGGTCGGCTGCCTGATCCGGGCGAGCTCTTCGAGCTCTGCCTGCGCGCGCTCGCCGGCCGGCCACAGGACCTCGGGGGCCGCCGCGTCGTCATCTCTGCCGGGGGCACCCGCGAGCACCTCGACCCGGTCCGCTTCCTCGGCAACCGCTCCAGCGGCAAGCAGGGCTACGCGCTCGCTCGTACGGCCGTCGCACGCGGCGCCGAGGTCGTCCTCGTCAGCAGCGCCGGGCTCCCCGACCCGGCCGGCGTGACCGTCCGGCGGGTGACCACCGCGCTCGAGCTGCGCGAGGCCGTCCTCGCCGAGGGCAAGGCCGCTGACGCGGTGGTGATGGCCGCCGCGGTGGCCGACTACCGGCCGGTGGAGCGGCTGGCAGCCAAGCGGAAGAGGACCGCCACCCTGACCGTCGAGCTGGTGCAGAACCCCGACGTGCTCGCCGATCTGGTCAGCGCCCGACGGCCCGGACAGGTGCTGGTCGGCTTCGCGGCCGAGACCGGTGACGCCGACGGCGACGTGCTCACCCACGGCCGCGCCAAGCTGGCGCGCAAGGGCTGCGACCTGCTGGTCGTCAACGAGGTCGGCGAGCCGGGTCACCCGACGGGTTTCGAGGCCGACGCCAACGCGGCGACCGTCCTGGCCGCGGATGGGTTGTCGTACGACGTGCCGCTCGGCAGCAAGGACGCGCTGGCCGACGCCGTGTGGGACCTCGTCGCGGCCCGGCTGCCCGCTCGGTAGGGTGGCCCCGATCGCCTGCGCGCACCTGCGCGAGCCGCTACCCCTTCGAGGAGCCCTGTGTCCCGTCGTCTGTTCACGTCCGAGTCGGTCACCGAGGGGCACCCCGACAAGATCGCCGACGCGATCAGTGACTCCATTCTGGATGCCCTGCTCGAGCAGGACCCGAAGAGCCGCGTCGCCGTCGAGACGCTGATCACCACCGGTCAGGTGCACGTCGCCGGTGAGGTCACGACGGAGGCCTACGCCGACATCCCGACGATCGTGCGCAACACGATCCTCGGGATCGGCTACGACAGCAGCAAGAAGGGCTTCGACGGCGAGAGCTGCGGCGTCAGCGTCTCGATCGGTTCGCAGAGCGCCGACATCGCGCAGGGCGTCGACGACGCGTACGAGACCCGGGTCGGGGGTGAGACCGACGCCCTGGAGAAGCAGGGTGCGGGCGACCAGGGACTGATGTTCGGGTTCGCCTGTGACGAGACGCCCGAGTTCATGCCGCTGCCGATCGCGCTGGCGCACCGGCTGGCCCGGCGGCTCACCCAGGTCCGCAAGGACGGGCTGGTGCCCTACCTGCGCCCGGACGGAAAGACGCAGGTCACCATCGAGTACGTCGACGGCCGGCCCGCGCGCCTCGACACCGTCGTCGTGTCCAGCCAGCACGCCGAGGACATCGACATCGTCAGCCTGCTCACCCCGGACATCGCCGAGCACGTCGTCGCTCCGGAGCTCGTTGAGCTGGGGATCCAGACGGAGGGCTACCGGCTGCTGGTCAACCCGACCGGCAAGTTCGTCATCGGCGGCCCGATGGGCGACGCCGGCCTCACCGGGCGCAAGATCATCGTCGACACGTACGGCGGTTACGCCCGGCACGGCGGCGGCGCGTTCTCCGGCAAGGACCCGTCCAAGGTCGACCGCTCGGCCACCTACGCGATGCGCTGGGTCGCCAAGAACGTCGTCGCCGCAGGTCTGGCGACCCGCTGCGAGGTGCAGGTCGCGTACGCCATCGGCAAGGCCGAGCCGGTCGGGCTGTTCGTCGACACGCAGGGCACCGGCGTCGTCTCCGACGAGGTGCTGCAGGACGCCGTCGTGGAGGTGTTCGACCTGCGCCCGGCCGCGATCATCCGCGACCTGGACCTGCTGCGCCCGATCTACCAGCAGACCAGCGCCTACGGCCACTTCGGCCGCACCGGCGCTGACTTCACCTGGGAGTCCACCGAACGCGCGGAGCTGCTGAAGAAGGCCGCCGGCCAGTAGGTCCGCGTACCCCCTGGGTGATCCACGCCCGCGCACCCTGGTGATCCACGAGGCCCCGCCTGGGGTGATCCACGCGAAGTTTGACGTGGATCTGCGTGCCACATCCACCTGAAACATC
The DNA here is from genome assembly GCA_040902655.1 of Mycobacteriales bacterium. NCBI lineage: Bacteria > Bacillati > Actinomycetota > Actinomycetes > Mycobacteriales > Mycobacteriales bacterium. The sequence continues at coordinate 33,360 of JBBDWV010000003.1, read as the reverse complement.
GCGTGGATCACCGGGGTCAGCATGCGGCTCACCGCGTGGATCACCGGGGGGTCAGCATGCGGCTCACCGCGTGGATCACCGGGGGTCTCGGTGTCGGGGCTCGCCTCTAACCTCGGGAGAGTGAGCGACGAGGGGGTGCTGCCGCTGGGGCTGAAGCCGCCCCGTGCTCCCGCAGCGCGCAAGGCCAAGCCCCCGCCTGCTCTGGCCGAGCACCTGCCCGTCGCGCGGGTCGTCGTCGACACCGGACTCGCGCACCTGGACCGGCCCTTCGACTATGCGGTGCCGGCCGCCGCGGCCGAGGACGCGCTGCCGGGCGTACGGGTCCGGGTCCGCTTTGCCGGGCGGCTGGTCGACGGCTGGCTCCTCGAGCGGCTCGACGCCAGCGAGCATCTCGGCCGGCTGGCCCCGCTGTCCGTCGTCAGCCCCGAGCGGGTCCTTCCGGCCGAGGTCGCCGCGCTCGCCCGCGCAGTCGCCGACCGCACCGCCGGCACACTGCCGGACGTGCTGCGGCTGGCCGTGCCGCCCCGGCACGCACGGGTCGAGGCGGAGTCGCCGCCGCGCCCCGCACCCCCCGCCCCCGCGCAGGTCGCTCCCGAACCCCCAGCCCCTGAACCCGGAAGCTGGAGCCGCTACCCCGCGGGCCCGGCGTTCCTGTCCGCGCTCGCGGCCGGGCGCTCACCCCGAGCCGTCTGGACCGCCCTGCCGGGACCCACCTGGCCGGACGAGATCGCGCTGGCCGTACGGGCCTGCGCCACCAGTGGCCGCGGGGCCCTGGTCGTCGTGCCCGACGCGCGCGACCTGGAGCGGGTGACCGGAGCCCTCGCCACCGCCGGTGTCCCGGCCGCCTCGCTCAGCGCGGACCTCGGGCCCGCCGAGCGCTACCGCCGGTGGCTGTCCGTCCTGCGGGGTGCCGTCTCGGTCGCCGTCGGCACCCGGGCCACGGCCTTCGCGCCGGTCCGCGACCTCGGCCTGGTCGTGATCTGGGACGACGGCGACGACCTGCACGCCGAGCCGCGGGCGCCCTACCCGCACGTACGCGAGGTCCTCGCCCTGCGCGCCCACCTCACCGGCGCCGCCGTGCTGGTCGCCGGCCATGCGCGCACGGCGGAGGCGCAGCTGCTGCTCGACACCGGCTGGGCCAGGCCGCTGGCCGCGGAGCGGGCGCAGGTCCGGGCGGCGGCGCCCGCCGTGGACGGTACCGGTGAGGAGCAGCTCGCCCGGGATCCCGGAGCGCAGGCCGCCCGACTGCCCGCCGCCGCCTTCGACGCCGCCCGCGCCGCGCTCGGCGAGGGTGCGCCGGTGCTCGTGCAGGTCCCGCGGCGCGGCTACGTCCCGAGCCTGGCCTGCGACCGCGACCGCACACCGGCGCGCTGTCCCGGCTGCGCCGGACCGCTGGCCTCGACAGCCGGGAACGCGGTCGCCGGCTGTCGATGGTGCGGCCGCCTCGCGGGGGACTGGCGCTGCCCGGAGTGCGACGGCCGGCGGATGCGGGCCACGGTCGTCGGTGCTGTGCGGACCGCCGAGGAGCTGGGCCGCGCCTTTCCCGGCACCGCCGTCCGGACGTCCGGGCGCGACAGCGTGCTGTCCCGGGTCGCGGCCGAGCCGGCGCTGGTCGTCAGCACGCCCGGGGCCGAGCCGGTGGCCGACGGCGGCTACGGCGCGGTGCTGCTGCTCGACGGCTGGGCGGCGCTCGGGCGGGCCGACCTGCGCGCGGGCGAGGAGGCGCTGCGGCGATGGTTAGCCCCAGCGGCGCGCGCCCGGCCGGCGCCGCGGGGCCGGGTCGTCGTGGTCGCCGACCGTGCGCTGGCCCCGGTGCAGGCGCTGGTGCGCTGGGACCCGGCCGGCGCCGCCGAGCGGGAGCTGGCCGAACGCACCGTGCTGGGCTTTCCGCCGACGGTCCGGATGGCGTCGGTCGAGGGTCCGTCGGCTGCCGTCAACGACCTGCTCGCGGCGCTGCCGGAGCCGATCCGCGCCGACCTGCTGGGCCCGGTGCCGGGTCGCGGCGACACCGAGCGGGTGCTGCTACGCGCCCCCCGGACACGGGGCGCCGAGCTCGCCGCTGCTCTCAAGGCCGCGGCCGGTTTGCGCAGCGCGCGCAAGGGCGAGCCGGTCCGCATCGAGTTCGACCCCCGGACCCTCGCCTAGGCTGTTCCGGTGTCCACCCGACCGATCCGCCTGCTCGGCGACCCCGTCCTGCGCACCCCCGCGGTCGAGGTGACCACCTTCGACAAGGAGCTGCGGACCCTCGTCAAGGACCTCGCCGACACGATGATCGAGGCCCCTGGCGTGGGGCTCGCCGCTCCGCAGATCGGGGTCGGCCTGCGGGTGTTCGTCTACGACGTCGACGACGTCCTCGGGCACCTGATCAACCCGGTGCTGCACTTCCCCACCGACGAGGAGCAGGACGGCCCCGAGGGCTGCCTGTCGCTCCCGGACCTGACCTTCGACTGCGTGCGCAAGGCGCACGTCGTCGCGCACGGGCAGAACGTCCACGGCGACCCGGTCACGATCTCCGGCAGCGACCTGCTCGCCCGCTGCGTGCAGCACGAGACCGACCACCTCGACGGTGTGCTGTTCATCGACCGGCTCGACGCCGAGACCAAGAAGGCGGCGATGGAGGCCATCCGCAACGCCGAGTGGGCGAACCAGCCCCCGCCGGTGGTCAAGGCCAGCCCGCACCCGCTGTTCGGGCGCGCGCGCTGAGGCCTTCGACGACGTGAGGCTCGTCCTCGCCGGCACCCCGCGGGCCGCCGTGCCCTCGCTGGAGGCGTTGCTCGCCAGCCGGCACGACCTCATCGCTGTCCTCACCCGCCCCGACGCTCCCGCCGGCCGCGGCCGGACGTTGCGGCCGAGTCCGGTGCGCGAGCGTGCGCAGGCCGCCGGCGTGGAGGTCCTCACACCCGGCCACCCTCGGGACGAGGCGTTCCAGGCTCGGCTGCGCGAGCTGGCTCCGGACTGCTGCCCCGTCGTCGCGTACGGGGCGCTGCTGCCGCAGCCGGTGCTCGACATCCCCAGGTTGGGCTGGGTGAACCTGCACTTCTCGTTGCTGCCGGCCTGGCGCGGGGCGGCGCCGGTCCAGCACGCCGTGCTGCACGGCGACGAGGTCACCGGTGCCACCACCTTCCGGCTCGAGGCCGGCATGGACACCGGTCCGGTCTTCGGCGTGGTCACCGAGCCGGTGCGGCCGGACGACACCAGCGGCGACCTGCTGGAGCGGCTCGCCGGTGCGGGCGCCGGGCTGCTCGTCGCCACCCTGGACGGGCTCGAGGAGGGGGTGCTGCAGGCCGTGCCGCAGCCTCCCGACGGTGTCAGCCTCGCTCCGAAGATCACCGTGGACGAGGCGCGGGTCGACTGGTCGGCGCCGGCGATCCGCGTCGACCGCCTCGTGCGCGCCTGCACCCCTGCCCCCGGTGCCTGGACGACGCTCCGCGGCAAGCGGGTCAAGCTCGGCCCGGTCACCGTCACCGAGCAGGTGCTGGCTCCGGGGGAGCTCCGGGACGGGCTGGTCGGCACCGGGACGACAGCCGTACGGCTGGGCGGAGTTCGTCCGGAGGGCAAGGGGGCGATGCCGACGGCCGACTGGCTGCGCGGTCTCCGGCTGGAGCCGGGGGAGCGGCTCGCATGACACCGCCGCCCCCGAAGGCACGCCGGGCTACGCGTCCCTACCGGCCGCCGGCCGACGATCAGCCGCGCCGCGCCGCGTACGACGTGCTCGAGGCGGTCCGGACCAGGGATGCCTACGCCAACCTGGTGCTGCCCGTTCTGCTCCGCGAGCGCGGAATCTCCGGGCGGGACGCCGCGCTCGCGACCGAGCTGGCCTACGGCGCCCTGCGCGCACAGGGGCTGTACGACGCGGTGATCTCGGCCTGCGTCGACCGGCCGCTCGCGCAGGTCGACCCGCCCGTGCTGGACGTGCTCCGGCTGGGGGCCCACCAACTGCTGCGCACCCGGATCCCGCCGCACGCGGCGGTGTCCGCCACCGTGGATCTCGCCCGGCGGGTCGTCAGCGCCGGCCCGGTCGCGTTCGTCAACGCCGTGCTGCGCAAGATCGCCGCGAAGGACCTGACGGCCTGGGTGGCCGAGCTGGCGCCGGCCGACGACCGGCTCGGGGCGCTGGCGTTCGAGCACAGCCACCCGAAGTGGATCGCCAGCGCCTTCCGTGACGCGCTGAGGGGGGACCTCTGGCAGACCGGTGCGGCGCTCGCCGCCGACGACAGCCGGCCCGAGGTGCACCTGGTGGCCCGGCGGGTGCCTCGCGAGGAGCTGGTCAGCCAGAGCGGAGGCACCGCCGGGCCCTGGTCACCGCTGGCCGTCCGGCTTTCCGAAGGTGATCCCGCCGCGATCGGCGCCGTCCGGCACGGCCTGGCCGGCGTGCAGGACGAGGGCAGCCAGCTGATGGCGCTGGCGCTGGCCGCCGCGCCCCTCGACGGGCCGGACCGGCTGTGGGTGGACCTGTGCGCAGGTCCCGGCGGCAAGGCCGCGCTGCTCGACGTGCTCGCCGGCGAGCGTGGCGCGCGGCTGGTCGCCTTCGAGGCGCAGCACCACAGGTCCCGGCTGGTGCGGCGCAGCGCGACGACCCGGGTGGTCACCACCGATGCGCGCCGGCCGCCCCTGGCGCCGGGCACCGCGGACCGGGTCCTGCTGGACGCGCCCTGCAGCGGTCTCGGCGCGCTGCGCCGGCGGCCCGAGGCGCGCTGGCGCCGCACGCCCGCGGACCTGCCGCGACTGACCCGGCTGCAGGGCGAGCTGCTCGACGCCGCCGTCGGCTTGCTGCGGCCCGGCGGGTTGCTGGCCTACGTCACCTGCTCCCCGCACCTGGCCGAGACTGTCGTCCCGGTGTCGGACGTCCTGCGCCGGCACGGCGAGCTCGAGCAGCTCGACGCCCGGCCGCTGCTGCCCGGGGTGCCCGACCTCGGCGGCGGCCCGCAGGTGCAGCTCTGGCCGCACCTGCACGGCACCGACGCGATGTTCCTCGCGCTCCTGCGCCGCCGCGCGTGACAAAGACCGTGAACGGCCTAGTCTCCGGCAGACCCTGAGGAGGAGCCCCGTGTCCCGTCACGCCCAGATCTCGCCCAGCATCCTGTCTGCGGACTTCGCCCGGCTGTCCGACGAGCTCGCCCGCATCGACGGCGCCGCCGACTGGGCGCACGTCGACGTCATGGACAACCACTTCGTCCCCAACCTCACGATCGGGCTGCCGGTCGTCGAGGCGATCCTGAAGACCTCGGCGATCCCGGTGGACTGCCACCTGATGATCGCGGACCCTGACCGCTGGGCACCGGCGTTCGCCGAGGCCGGGGCCGGCAGCGTCACCTTCCACGTCGAGGCTGCCGCGGCGCCGGTGCGGCTGGCGCGCGCGTTGCGTACCGAGGGGGCCCGGGCGGGCATGGCCCTGAAGCCTGCGACACCCGTGGAGCCGTACGCCGACCTGCTGACGGAGCTGGACATGCTCCTGCTGATGACGGTGGAACCGGGCTTCGGCGGTCAGGCCTTCCTCGACATGGTGCTGCCCAAGATCCGGCGTGCCCGCCAGCTCATCGGCGATCTCGACGTCTGGCTGCAGGTCGACGGCGGGGTGAGCGAGGAGACCATCGAGCGCTGCGCCGAGGCGGGCGCCGACGTCTTCGTCGCCGGCTCCGCCGTCTACGGCAAGGACGACCCGGCCAAGGCCGTGGAGGCCCTGCGGGCGCGCGCCCAGCCGCTGGTCGGCGGCTCCTGACCAGGGGATCCGGCGCTGCGCCGTCGCCCGCACCGACTGACCGCAGCGCATGGCAGACTGGCAGCGACAGTCACGCGCGCTCCGGGGCAGGTGCGATTCCTGACCGGCGGTGAGTGCGAGGGGACCGGCAGTGGCCAGCGACACCGAGACGAGCGCCCTCCGGCGCGCTGTCGCGCTGTCCGTCCGCGCCCTCGGCAGCACCAGCCCCAACCCACCGGTCGGGGCCGTCGTGCTCGACGCCGCGGGGCAGGTCGTCGGCGAGGGCTGGACCCGCCCACCCGGTGGACCGCACGCCGAGGTCGTCGCCCTGGAGCAGGCCGGGCCCAGGGCCGCCGGCGGCACCGCCGTGGTCACGCTGGAGCCCTGCCGGCACATCGGCCGCACCGGACCCTGCACGACCGCGCTGCTGGAGGCCGGCATCGCCCGCGTGGTCACCGCCTGCACCGATCCCACTGGGCCGGCGGGTGGCGGCGCCGCGGTGCTGCGCTCCGCCGGGGTCGAGGTCGAGACCGGTGTGCTGGCCGAGGAGGTCGCCCGGGGGCCGCTCGAGGCCTGGTTGGTCAGCCGAGCGCTCGGCCGGCCGTTCGTGACGTGGAAGTACGCCGCCACCCTGGACGGCCGCAGTGCCGCCGCGGACGGCACCAGCCGCTGGATCACCTCGGCGGCTTCCCGGCAGGACGTCCACCGCCTGCGCGGCGAGGTCGACGCGGTGCTGGCCGGTGTGGGCACCGTGCTGGCCGACGACCCGCTGCTCGACACCCGCCCCGACCCCGGGCACCAGCCGCTGCGAGTGATCATCGACACCCGCGCACGTACTCCACCGACCGCCCGGGCGCTGGCCGGGGACGCCCCCGCACTGGTGGTCACCGGGCCGCTGCTCGACGATCCCGGCTACCGGCACCACCGCGCGGTCGGGTGCAGCGACGGGCGGGTCGACCTCGGCGAGCTGCTCGCGCTGCTCCAGGCCCAGTACGACGTCGTCAGCGCGCTGCTGGAGGGCGGGCCGACCCTGGCGGGTGGATTTGTCGCGCAGGGCCTCGTCGACCGCGTCGTCGGCTACGTCGCGCCGGCCCTGCTGGGGAACGGTCCCGCCGCGCTGGGCGACGTCGGTGCGGGAACGATCTCCGCCGCACACCGGTTGCGACTCGATGACGTCACCCGCACCGGCGACGACGTGCGCTTGACGATGAGGAGAACCTGAGATGTTCACCGGCATCGTCGAGGAGCTCGGCGAGGTGGTCGGCGTCGACCCGCTGCAGGACGCCTGCCGGCTGACGGTCCGGGGGCCGTTGGTCACCAGCGACGCCGGCTCCGGCGACTCCATCTGCGTCAACGGCGTCTGCCTGACCGTGGTCGACCACACCGGCGGGACGTTCACCGCCGACGTCATGGCCGAGACGCTGCGCCGGTCCTCGCTGGGCGCCGTCACGGTCGGCAGCCCGGTCAACCTCGAGCGGGCCGTGCGCGTCCGCGACCGGCTCGGCGGGCACGTCGTCCAGGGTCACGTGGACGGCACCGGCACGATCGCCGAGACCACCGCACAGGAGCACTGGACAGTCGTGCGGGTGAGCCTGCCGCCGGAGCTCACCCGCTACGTCGTGGAAAAGGGCTCCATCACCGTCGACGGGGTCTCGCTGACCGTCAGCGCCCTCGGCTCCGACTGGTTCGAGGTCAGCCTCGTGCCGACCACGCTCGCGCTCACCACCCTCGGTGCCAAGGCGCCCGGTGACCCGGTCAACCTGGAGGTCGACGTCCTGGCCAAGTACGTGGAGAAGCTGCTGCTCGCCGGGGTCCGCCCGCCGACGCCGAAAGAGGAGACCGCGTGACCGCCGAAGCAGCCCCTTCCCCGCTGGCCGGGCTCGACTCGATCGAGCGGGCGGTCGCCGACATCGCCGCAGGCAAGGCCGTCGTCGTCGTCGACGACGAGGACCGGGAGAACGAGGGCGACCTCATCTTCGCCGCCGAGAAGGCGACGCCGGAGCTGGTCGCCTTCATGATCCGCTACACCTCCGGCTACATCTGCGTACCGATGACCGGGGAGGACCTGGACCGGCTCGAGATCCCGCTCATGGTCGGCGCGAACCAGGAGCGGATGCGCACCGCCTACACGATCACCGTCGACGCGCGCACCGGCATCAGCACCGGCATCTCGGCCGCCGACCGCGCCCGCACGATGCAGGTGCTGTCCGACCCCGCGACGACGCCGTACGACCTGACGCGCCCCGGGCACATCAATCCGCTGCGCGCGCTCGAGGGCGGCGTGCTGCGCCGCGCCGGCCACACCGAGGCCGCAGTCGATCTCTGCCGACTGGCGGGGCTTCGCCCCGTCGGCGTGATCTGCGAGATCGTCAGCGAGAAGGCCGGCCACGACATGGCCCGCCTCGACGAACTCAAGGTCTTCGCGGCCGAGCACAGCCTGTCGATCATCTCGATCGCCGACCTGATCGCCTGGCGCCGGCGCACCGAGTCGCAGGTGCAGCGGGTGGCGGAGGCCGTCATTCCCACCCGGCACGGCGATTTCAGGGCGGTCGGCTACCAGTCCAAGCTGGACGACGCCGACCACGTCGCGCTGGTCAAGGGCGACCTCGGCGACGGCCAGGACGTCCTCGTCCGCGTGCACTCCGAGTGCCTGACCGGCGACGTCTTCGGTTCGCGCCGCTGCGACTGCGGGCCGCAGCTGGACGCGGCGCTGGAGGCCGTCGACCGCGAGGGACGCGGCGTCGTGCTCTACGTCCGCGGTCACGAGGGACGCGGCATCGGGCTGATGCACAAGCTCCAGGCCTACTCGCTGCAGGACTCCGGCTCCGACACCGTCGACGCCAACCTCGAGCTCGGCCTGCCGGCCGACGCCCGCGACTACGGCACCGGAGCGCAGATCCTCGTCGACCTCGGCATCCGCACGATGCGGCTGCTCACCAACAACCCCACCAAGCGCGCGGGGCTCGAGGGCTACGGGCTGGAGATCATCGGCCGGCAGGCGCTCCCCGTGCACGCCACGAAGGAGAACCTGCGCTACCTCAAGACCAAACGCGACCGGATGGGCCACGACCTGCCCGGGCTCGCCGCTTTCGAGGACGAACCCACCGAGGCCAGTGCCTCCGCGGTGGACGGGGTGCAGTCGTGAGCGGCGTCGGCGCGCCGGTCGCCGGGCCGGTCGACGCCCGCGGGCTCACGCTCGCCATCGTCGCCGCCCGCTGGCACGACGAGGTCACCAGCGCCCTGCTCGCCTCGGCGGTGCGTGCAGCGCAGGACTGCGGCGTGGACGAGCCGACGGTGGTGCGCGTCTACGGCGCCGTCGAGCTGCCGGTCGTCGCGCAGGCCCTGGCCGCCACGCACGACGCGGTCGCCGCACTGGGCCTGGTGCTGCGCGGCGGCACCCCGCACTTCCAGTACGTCTGCCAGGCCGTGACGTACGGCCTGAGCCGGGTGTCGCTGGACAGCCACACCCCGGTGGGCAACGGCGTGCTCACCTGTGACACCGAGGTGCAGGCCCGTGAGCGGTCCGGGCTCCCCGGCTCGCGCGAGGCCAAGGGCCGCGAGGCCGTCCTCGCTGCCCTGGACACCGCCGTCACGATCAAGCAGCTCCGCACCGGCACCCACACCTGAGAGAAGGCACTTTCTTGCTCGCGATCGTCCTGCCGAAGGGCAGTTTGGAGAAGCAGGTCCTCGAGCTGTTCTCAGCCGCCGACCTCCACGTCGTCCGGGGCGGGGACCGCGACTACCACGCGCGCGTCGACGACCCGCGCATCGACAAGGTCCGGTTCCTGCGCCCGCAGGAGATCCCGACCTATGTCGAGCAGGGCATCTTCGACCTCGGCATCAGCGGCCGCGACTGGGTCACCGAGACCGCGGCCGACGTCGTCAGCCTCGGCGAGATCGGCGGTGGCCGGGCCGGCGAGGCGCTCGTCAGCGTCGTGCTCGCCGTGCCCAAGGAGTCGCCGTGGAACTCCGTGGCGGACCTGCCGGACGGGGTGCGTATCTCGACCGAGATGCCGGAGACGACCCGTCGGTTCCTCGAGGAGCACGGGGTGAAGGCGAAGGTCTTCACCAGTCACGGCGCCACCGAAGCCAAGATCCCGGACATCGTCGACGCGATCGTCGACCTCACCGAGACCGGGTCGTCGCTGCGCAAGGCCGGCCTGAAGATCATCGCAACGCTGCTCACCAGCCGGACCGAGCTGCTCGCGAACCGGGCGGCGTACGACGACCCGGCCAAACGCGCGGCCATGGACGACATCGTCGTCCTGCTCGAGGGGGCGCTGCGGGCGCGCGGGCACGTGCTGCTCAAGCTGAACGTGATGGCGGCGCAGCTCGACGAGGTGATCGCGGTCCTGCCGGCGATGGCCTCGCCCACCGTCATGGCGCTCGCAGCGGGGGACATGCGGGCGCTCGAGACCGTCGTGCCGAAGAAGGGCGTCAACACCCTCATCCCGGCGCTCAAGGCCGCCGGTGCGCGCGACATCCTCGAGCTGCCGATCTCCAAGATCGTCGAGTGAGCGCGCCGGTCACCGCGCCGGCTCCCGTTCCGCCGCGTTCCGCGTCGCCTGCGCTCGCCGCGGCCGTCGTCGCCGGCGCCCTCGTCGCGGTGCAGCAGCGACTCAACGGCGAACTCAAGACCGCACTGACCGATGCCCTGCTGACCGCCGTGGTGTCCTTCGGCACCGGACTGCTGGCCGTGCTGGCCGTCGTGCTGTCCCGACCGGCCGCCCGCGCCGCCTTCGGCCTGGTGCGCCAGGTGCCGTGGCCGCAGCGGCTCGGGGGACTGGGAGGTGCGCTGCTGGTGGCCGTGGGGGCTGCCGCGGCGCCCGAGATCGGTGTGGCCCTGCTGACCGTGGGGCTGGTGGCCGGCCAGACCGGCGGTGGTCTGCTGGTCGACCGGCTGGGGCTGGGGCCCGGCGGGGCCCACGCGCTGACGCTCCCCCGGATCGGTGGCGCGGCGTTGTGCCTGGTCGCCGTCGGCATCAGCGTCCTCGGTGAGGGCGCCCGCAGCGCCGACCCGCTGCTGCTGGTGCTGGTCGTGCTCGCCGGGCTTGGCGTCGCGGTGCAGCAGGCGCTCAACGGCCGGGTGCGTCGCAGCACCGGCGACGCCGGGGTGGCGGTGCTCGTCAACTTCCTGGTGGGTGGCGCCGCGCTGGTCCTCGGCTGGCTGGTGCACGTGGCGTACTCCGGACTCCAGGTCGGCCCCTGGCCCGGTCCGGAGCAGTGGTACCTCTACGCCGGTGGCCCGTTGGGCGCGGCCTTCGTGGCGGTCGCCGCGCTGACGGTGCGCCGACTCGGCGTCCTGCGGCTCGGTCTGGCGATCATCTCGGGTCAACTCGTCGGGGCGCTGCTGCTCGACCTGACCGTCCCGGTGCACGACCAGGCGGTCGACGTCCTCACCGTTGTCGGCGTGCTGCTCACGATGGTGGCGGTCGCCATCAGTGGTCGGGCGGCGCGGCCGTGACCCGATCCCTGGTCGGGGCACCGGCATGACCACCCCAGCCCCGGTCGTCAGCCGGCCGGTCCGGCTGACCCGTGTCTGCTGGGGCGTCGCCGCCCTGATCCTGGTGGTCTTCACCGTTCTCGCCGTCGCGCTCGGCCGCGGCGAGCCGGGCGCGGCGCAGTTCCGGCTGGCCGACCAGATCGCGATGGTCCTGCTCGGCGCGATCATCGCCGGCGCCGTACTGACCCTGACCCGCGCGCGGGTGGTGGCCGACGACGCCGGCCTCCGGGTCCGGAATGTCGCCGGCGAACGCACGCTGCCCTGGCAGGTGGTCCGCGCGGTGCGGCTGGACGACGGCGCCCCCTGGGCCAGTCTCGACCTCCAGGACGACGACACGGTCGCTTTGCTCGGGATCCAGGCCAACGACGGCGAGCGTGCCGTGGACGCCGTCCTGGCGTTGCGCGCCCTGCTCCGGGCGAGCCGTGATCCGCTTCCTCCGACGGAGGGCCACATCTGACGATCGGATGACAGTTCGGCTGTTTTCCGGCGCGACGGCGACCGGCTCCGCAGACTTCTGCCCGAGAAGCTCTCGAGTAGCGCGGGATGCCCGCCGAACCCTTGGACATGCCCGTGCCGACCCGCCCCGCCACCCTCGCCGCCGCCCTCGCTGTCGCTCTCGGCCTGCTGACGGGGCCCGCCTCCGCGGTGGTTCTCGGTCCGCACGACGCCTT
>JBBDWV010000003.1:17185-21388 GCA_040902655.1 Mycobacteriales bacterium | reverse complement strand
TCGGCCTGCTGACGGGGCCCGCCTCCGCGGTGGTTCTCGGTCCGCACGACGCCTTCGCCGACCTGGTTCCGGCCACCGCGGTCAGCCCGCGGCCGATCGCGCTGCAGACCAGCGGCACGGCCACCCAGCCTGCCGACGCGACATCCGCCCAGCGGGAAGCCCTGCGCCGCCGGCTGCAGGCCGCGCTCGGCGGTTCCACCGCGGTCACCGTGTCGGCCGCCGTCGACGTCCAGGGCTACGGCAAGGTGCTGCGCAGCGAGGCCGGCCACCCGCTGCCGCCCGCCTCGACGCAGAAGAACTACGTCGGTGTCAGCGCGCTGGTCGCGCTCGGCCCGACCGCCCGGCTGCGCACCGAGGTGGCCCGGCGCGCGCTGCCCGTGAACGGCCGGCTGGACGGCGACCTGTGGCTCGTCGCCGGCGGGGACCCCTACCTCACGATGCTGGGTCTGCGCGCCCTCGCCCGCGACGTACGCGCCGCCGGCATCACCGTCGTGACCGGTGACGTACGGCTCGACGACAGCCGCTACGACCCTCGTCGTACGGCCGCGGGCTGGAAGCCCTCCTTCATGCCCCGCCAGGCGGGGCCGTTATCGGCGATGGCGGTCGACGGCAACCGGTGGCGCACCGACCAGGCCTTCCTGCGCGACCCAGCCTTTCCCGCCGCCGTCCGCTTCCGGGACTTCCTGCGCGCAGAGGGCGTCACCGTGTCCGGAACGGTGCGTCGTGAGCGCCGGCCGGCCGGCGCGGTGACCGTCGCCGAGCGGGTCTCCGGACCGATCCCGGCCGTCGTACGACGCGCGCTCAAGGACTCCGACAACTTCGCCGCCGAGCTGCTGCTCAAGGAGGTCGGCCGGGTGGTGCGCGGTGACGGCAGCTCGGCCGGCGGCGTCACTGCGATGCGCGACGTGCTCGGCCGCCAGGCGGTTCCCGTGGGGCGCAGCTCGGACGGGTCCGGCCTGTCCGCCGACAACCGCCAGACCACGGCCGGTCAGGTGCTGCTGCTGCAGGCCGCCGACAGCTCGGGCTCCGGGCCGCAGTTCCGGGCGTCGCTGCCGGTCGGCTGCCGGGACGGCACGCTCAGGCGCCGCTACTGCGGGACGGCTGCCGACGGGCGGGTGACGGCCAAGACCGGCACCCTCGCCGGCGTGCGCGCGCTGTCCGGCTACACCCGGACCGCCAGCGGCCGTGAGGTGCAGTTCGCCTTCCTGCTCACCGGGGTCAAGGACGGCGGCCGTGCCCTGGCCGCGATCGACCGCGCCGTGGTCGCCCTCGCCGCCTCCACCGACTGAGCTGCCGCCCGCCGGCCCCCCGCCCCGCCGGCCCCCCCCGCCCCGCCTGCCCCCCGCCCCGCCTGCCCCCGCCTGCCCCATGGGTGATCCACGCGGACTTTGAGGTGGATTTCTGGCCGGGATCCACCTCGAAGTCCCCGTGGATCACCCGGGCGGGGGCGGCAGGGCCGGCGGTCTAGCGTCGTACGGCGTGACCGACACCGGGCTGGCCGATGCGGCGCTGGCTACTGCCCTGCGGGGCTGGGCCGCCGCACCGTCCCCGACCGCCCGTGCGCGGGTCCTCGCGGCGCTGGCCACCGCGCGCGTGTTCGCCGCGGTCGTCGCACGCAGCACCGCCGAGCACGTAGGCACCGGCACCGCCGAGCACGTAGGCACCGGCACCGGCACCGGCACCGGCCGGCGTACGAACTCGACGGCGGAGATGTCCCTGGTCACGCTGGCCGGCTCCAGCGGTCGCGGCGTCCCGGTCTTTCTGGACGTGCCAGGCGTGACCGGCTTCTCCGACGGCGCCCGGCCGGTGCCGCTGACGGGGACGCAGGCGTGCTCCGCCGCCCTTGACGCCGGGGCGGTCGCGGTTGTCGTCGACCCCGCCGGCGCCGGGTTCGTGCTCAGCAGGAGCGAGCTGGCGGAGTTGGCGACCGGGCGGGTGCCGGTGCCGGGGACTGCCCTGTCCACCCGGAGCACGACCGGGCCGCTCGTGACGCCGACGTACGTCGACAGCGACCTGCTCCATACCCTGTCCCGGGCCCTGCGCGGCGAGCCCCTCCGGGCGGCGCGGCTGCTGGAGGGGCCGGACGGGCCGGTGCTGGGGATCGTCCCGCGCCGCGACCTGTCGGCTGCGGCCCTGGCCGCGCTGGCGGCGCGGCTCGCGCCGTACCTCGCCGCTCCGCTCGACCTCACGGTCGTGCCCGACCACGGCCCCGGAGTCGCGGTGCCGGTCCGGCGCCGTCGGTTCAGCCGCGGCCGGTGAGCGTCTCGCCGGGACCCTCACCAGGCTCGTCCGGCACCGGGGAGGCCTCCCGGAACGCCTGCTGCAACGCCTGCAGCCCGTCCCGCAGCGGTGCCGCGTGCACGCCCAGGTCCGGCCGGGCCGCCTGCAGCAGACCGGCCAGCGCCGTGATCAGCTTGCGGGCCTCGTCGAGGTCCCGGTGGGCGTCGCCCTCCTCGGCCAGGCCGCACTTGACGGCGGCGGCGGACATCAGATGGACCGCCGCGGTGGCGATCACCTCGGCAGCCGGCACCTCGGCGATGTCACGGGCCTCATCAGCAGTCGTCACGGCTGCTACCCTTGCAGGGCGACCCGGCTCCCGCTTGCGTGGGGGTCGTGCAAGCGGAGGTCCCACCTCCCACCTGAGGAGCCGCGAGGCGCCCGGGTCCGGTCGGAGCACCGCTCCTTATCCAGGGTCGGTGCCCGTGGTTCGCGCACCCGCGAGGGCGCGTGGCCGGTGTGGGCCCTGCGTGAGCGCAGGGCCCTTCTTCGTGGGGATGCCGGGCTGCCGTCCCTGATGTCTTACGAGGAGGCCCCATCAGCGCTGAACCCCGCATCAACGACCGGATCCGCGTCCCCGAGGTGCGCCTGGTCGGGCCCAACGGCGAGCAGGTCGGCATCGTCGCCATCGGCGAGGCCCTTGCGCTGGCCCAGGACAGTGATCTGGACCTGGTCGAGGTCGCCCCGATGGCCCGCCCGCCGGTCTGCAAACTCATGGACTACGGCAAGTTCAAGTACGAGACGGCGCAGAAGGCGCGGGAGAGCCGCAAGAACCAGGTGCTCACCGTCATCAAGGAGATGAAGCTCCGTCCCAAGATCGACCCGCACGACTACGAGACCAAGAAGGGCCATGTCGTCCGCTTCCTCAAGGCGGGCGACAAGGTGAAGATCACGATCATGTTCCGTGGCCGTGAGCAGTCCCGTCCCGAGCTGGGCTTCCGGCTGCTGCAGCGCCTCGGCGAGGACGTCCAGGAGCTCGGGTTCGTGGAGTCCGCGCCCAAGCAGGACGGCCGCAACATGATCATGGTCCTGGCCCCGCACAAGAATGCCGCCGACCTGAAGAAGGCCGCCAAGGAGGCGCCCGAGGGCGCATCCGCACCGGCGCAGAGCTAGACCCGCACCCCCCGACCGGCCCGCACCACCCGACCGGCCCGCACCCCCCGCGGAACGGCCCCGAGCAGGAGGACGACGGCAGACATGCCCAAGCAGAAGACGCACAGCGGCGCCAAGAAGCGCTTCAAGGTGACCGGAACCGGCAAGATCCTGCGCGAGCGTGCCGGCAAGCGCCACCTGCTCGAGCGCAAGTCCAGTCGGCTGACCCGTCGCCTGACGGGCACCGTCGAGGTGGCCGCGCCCGACGTGAAGAAGGTCAAGAAGCTGCTCAGCAGCTGAGCCCTCGAGCCCGCCCGCCCCCTCCCGAGCCCGCGCCCGGGACACCAGACAGATCGGAATCGACCAGTGGCACGCGTCAAGAGGGCGGTCAACGCCCACAAGAAGCGCCGGGAAGTCCTCGAGAAGGCCTCCGGCTACCGCGGTCAGCGCAGCCGGCTCTACCGCAAGGCCAAGGAGCAGCTGCTCCACTCGGCCACCTACGAGTACCGCGACCGCAAGAAGCGCAAGAGCGACTTCCGCAAGCTGTGGATCACCCGCATCAACGCGGCCGCGCGGCAGAACGACATGACCTACAGCCGCCTGATGCAGGGCCTCAAGGCGGCCGGCGTCGAGGTGGACCGCAAGGTCCTCGCCGACCTGGCGGTGCACGACGCCGCCGCCTTCACCGCGCTGGTCGAGGTGGCCCGCGCCGCCCTGCCCACCGACGGCACCGGCGGCCCGGCAGCCACGAAGCAGAACGCTGCCTGACCTGATCACCTCGACCCGCTCACCACGGGTCCAGGCAGTACGACGTCTGAACCGGGGGGGGGGCCC
>JBBDWV010000003.1:10737-17175 GCA_040902655.1 Mycobacteriales bacterium | reverse complement strand
CTCGGCCCGTGCGGCCGAGCGCCGGTTCGTCGTGGAGGGCCCACAGGCCGTACGCGAAGCGCTCCCGTCGCTGCTCGAGTTCTACGCCGACCCGGACGGCGCGGCCCGGCACCAGGACCTGTTGGCGGCCGCGCCCTGTCCGGTCACCCCCGTCAGCGCGAAGGTGCTGGCCGCCATGGCGGAGACCATGACGCCCCAGGGCGTACTCGGCGTCGCCCCGCTGCTCGACGTCCCGCTGGACATGGCCCTTGCGGGCTCGCCTCGGCTGGTCGCCGTCCTCGAAGCCGTATCCGACCCGGGCAACGCCGGAACGGTCATCCGTACGGCCGACGCCGCCGGCGCGGACGCCGTCGTCCTGACCGCCGGCTCGACCGACCCGCACGGCGGCAAGTGCGTGCGCGCCACCGCCGGCAGCCTGTGGCACCTCCCGGTCTCCGCCGGCCCCCGGATCGAGGAGACGGTCGAGGCCCTGCAGGCCGGCGGGCTGGCGGTGCTCGCCACGACCGGTGCCGGCGAGCACGATCTGGAGGACCTGCAGGACAGCGGCGCGCTGGCCGGCCCGACCGCGTGGTTGCTCGGCACCGAGGCGGCCGGGCTGTCGGAGGCGGCGCTCGCCCGGGCGGACCTGACCGTCCGCATCCCGCTGCGCGGCCGCGCGGAGTCGCTGAACCTCGCCACGGCCGCGGCGGTGTGCCTCTACGCCTCGGCGCGGGCGCATCGCTGAACGGCCGAAAAGCCACTCTTCTGCCCGTACAGTGACCGCCGTCTGACCGGGTCGAAGGAGGTGCGTCGGTGTCCACCATCGAGAAGTCGGGCTACGACGACCTGCCCGACGGGGTGCTGGTCGCCGACGCCGACGGCCGCGTCGTGGTGCTCAACCCCGCCGCCGAGCGGCTGCTCGGGACGACCGCCGACGCCGCGCTCGGCCGCGACTACCGGGAGGTGCTCCCGCTCGCCGACAGCGCCGGTCGCGACTGGTGGGCCTGCACCGACCCGTACGGCGGGCTCACCAGCCGCCGCCGCCAGCCCGAGTGTCAGCTCACCCTGGCGAACGGCTGCGACCTGCTGGTGACCGCGTCCTACATCCGGGGGCCGGACCGCGGGCTCACCCGCCTGGTCGTGGCGCTGCGCGACACCCATGCCCGGGAGCGGATCGAGCGCTCGCGGGCCAACCTCGTCTCGACCGTCGCGCATGAGCTGCGCTCGCCATTGACCAGCGTGAAGGGCTTCACGGCGACCCTGCTCGCGAAGTGGGACCGCTTCAACGACGACCAGAAGAAGGTCATGCTCCAGACGGTCAACGCCGACGCCGACCGCGTCACGCGGCTGATCACCGAGCTGCTCGACGTCAGCCGGATCGACGCGGGACGGCTGGAGATGCGCAAGCAGGTCGTCGACCTGCCCGCGGCGACCCGCAAGGCCATCGCCGGCCACGTCGCCGCCGGGGAGCCGGAGGGACGGTTCGAGGTCCGCGTCCTCGGCGAGCTGCCGGAGATGTGGGTGGATCCGGACAAGTTCCAGCAGGTGATCGGCAACCTCGTCGAGAACGCCCTGCGGCACGGCGCGGGCACCGTCACGGTCACCGTCGGCCCGGACACCTCGGCAGGGACGGCCGGGGCCGTGGTCACCGTCGCCGATGAGGGTGAGGGCATCCCCGAGGCGGTCCGGTCGCGGATCTTCGGGCGCTTCTGGCGCGGTGGTGACCGGCGCGGCGGCACCGGCCTGGGGCTCTACATCGTCAAGGGGCTCGTCGAGGCGCACGGCGGGCGCGTCTCCGTCGGGTGCGGCCCGGCCGGCGGCGCCGAGTTCCGATTCGTCCTGCCCGCCGGGACCCCGGACTTCCTCTGAATCGGGTCGCGGCGGGCGCCTCTGGGAGACTGTCCGCCGACCCCGACCGAGGGAGCGCCACGCACCGTGCCCGGCCCAGAACCGCTCGACCACGACTTGCTCGACCACGACCCGCTCGACCACGAGGCGCTCGAGCGTGCCCGGGACGCCGGGCTCACCGCTTTCGCCTCCGCCGGCTCGCTCGAGGAGCTGGCCGCTGCGCGCACCGCGCACATCGGTGACCGCTCGGGGCTGGCCCGGGCCCGCAAGGCGATCGGCGGCCTGCCGGGAGCCGACAAGGCCGACGCCGGCAAGCGCGTCAACGTCGTGGCGCAGGCGGTGTCGGCGGCGTACGACGCCCGCCGGGCCGAGCTGGAGCTCGAGCGGGACGAGCGGGTGCTGCGCGAGGAGGCGGTCGACGTCACGGTGCTGCCGACCCGTGCGGCGGGGGCGCGGCACCCGCTCACCACCCTCGCCGAGCGGGTCGCCGACGTGTTCGTCGCGATGGGCTGGGAGGTCGCCGAAGGGCCCGAGGTCGAGCACGAGTGGTTCAACTTCGATGCGCTCAACTTCGGTGGCGACCACCCGGCCCGCGAGATGCAGGACACGCTGTTCGTCGCGCCGGCCGGCAGCGGCCTGGTGCTGCGCACGCACACCTCGCCGGTGCAGGTCCGCTCGCTGCTGGACCGGGAGCTGCCGGTCTACGTCGTCTGCCCGGGTCGGGTCTACCGCGCTGACGCCCTCGACGCGACGCACTCGCCGGTCTTCGGCCAGGTCGAGGGGCTGTGCGTCGACGAGGGCATCACGATGGCCCACCTGCGCGGCACCCTGGACCACCTGGCGACGGCGATGTTCGGCGACGGAATACGCACCCGGATCCGGCCGAACTACTTCCCGTTCACCGAGCCGTCCGCCGAGCTCGACCTGCAGTGCTTCAACTGCCGCGGCCGGGCCGACCGGCAGCCGTGCCGGGTGTGCTCGAACGAAGGCTGGATCGAGTGGGGCGGCTGCGGCATGGTGAACCCGGCCGTGCTGCAGGCCTGCGGGATCGACCCCGACCGTTACAGCGGCTTCGCCTTCGGCATGGGCCTGGACCGGACGCTGATGTTCCGCCACGGCGTCACCGACATCCGCGACTTCTACGAAGGCGATCAGCGCTTCACGCTGGCCCTCGGACAGGAGTCCTGACATGCGCGTCCCCGTCTCCTGGCTGCGCTCGCTCGTGCCGGGCCTGACCGCGTCCGCCGACGAGGTGGCCACCGCTCTCGTCCGCGCCGGCCTCGAGGTGGAGCAGGTGCACCGCTACGGCCACGACGTCAGTGGTGTCGTCACCGGCGAGGTGCTCGACGTCGAGGAGCTGAAGGGCTTCAACAAGCCGATCCGGTACTGCCACGTGTCAACCGGGTCCCGTCAGCACGAAGTGGTCTGCGGAGCCACGAACTTCGCCTCCGGCGACCGCATCGCCTTCGCCACGCCCGGCGCCGAGCTGCCCGGCGGCTTCCGCATCGCGACGAGGCAGACGTACGGCCACACCTCCGACGGGATGATCTGCTCCGGCGCCGAACTCGGCCTGTCGCAGGCCGATCACACGGGCGGCGGCGACGGCATCCTCGTGCTGCCGCCGGACACGCCGCTCGGGGTCGACGTGGTCGAGCTGCTGGGCCTGCGCGACGAGGTGCTCGACATCGCGGTCACCCCCGACCGCGGCTACCAGCTGTCGGTGCGGGGGGTGGCCCGGGAGACGGCGACCGCGTTCGGGTTGGAGCTGACCGACCCGGGCCGGCTGGCGTCCCCGGCGCCCACACCGGACGGACATGCCGTACGCGTGGACGCACCGGACGGCTGCGACCGCTACGTCGCGCGGGTCCTCACCGGGCTGGACCCGAGCGCGGAGTCACCGGCCTGGCTGCAGCGCCGGCTGACCCTCGCCGGCATGCGCCCGATCTCGCTGGCGGTCGACGTCACCAACGCCGTCATGCTCGAGCTGGGCCAGCCGTTGCACGCCTTCGACCTCGCGGCCCTCCAGGGCGGCATCGTCGTGCGCCGGGCGGCGCCGGGGGAGCGGCTGACCACCCTCGACGGCCAGGACCGGGCGCTGGACCCGGAGGACCTGCTCATCACCGACGCCCGCGGCCCGATCGCGCTGGCGGGCGTCATGGGTGGTGGCCCCACCGAGGTCGCCGCGGCCACCACCTCGATCCTGCTGGAGTCCGCGCACTTCGCGCCGCTGTCGGTGGCCCGGACGGCCCGCCGCCACCGGCTGCCGTCGGAGGCCAGCCGCCGCTACGAGCGCGGTGTCGACCCGGCTCTCGCACCCGCCGCCGCCGAGCTGGCGGTGCACCTGCTGGTCGAGCTGGGCGGTGCCTCGGCGGGCCCGGTCACCGACGTCGACACCCGCGCGCCCTTGCCGACGCTGCCGCTGCCGGTCGACGCGCCGGGCCGGCTGGCCGGCCGCGACTACGCACCCGAGGTCGTCCGCCGGCGCCTGGAGGACGTCGGCTGCACGGTCGCGGGCGAGGAGTGGCTCGAGGTCGTCCCGCCGACCTGGCGGCCCGACCTCACCGGCCGGGCCGACCTGATCGAGGAGGTGCTCCGGCTCGAGGGCTACGACACGATCCCGGTGGTCCTGCCGGCTGCGCCGGCCGGCCGCGGTCTGACCGCACAGCAGCGCCTGCGGCGGGTGGCATCGCGGGCGCTGGCCGCAGGCGGCCTGGTCGAGGTCGTCACGCCGCCGTTCGTCGGCGAGCAGGCGCTCGACGCGCTCGGCGGCGGCCCTGAGTGTCCCCGGATCCTCAATCCGCTGTCGGCGGAGGAGGCGCTCTTGCGCCCGACGCTGCTGCCGGGCCTGCTGGCCGTGGTCGCGCGCAACGCCGGCCGGGGGCTCGGGGACGTCGCCGTCTTCGAGACCGGTGCCGTCTTCCTCGGCAGCGGCGGGGGGGCCCCGGCTCCCGGCGTCAAAGGTCGGCCGAGCGAGCAGGAGCTGGCCGTGCTGAACGCCGCCCTGCCGGCCCAGCCCCGGCACGTCGGCCTCGCGCTCGCCGGAGCACCGGCCTCCTGGAGCGCCGCCGTGAGCGCCCTGGTCGAGCTGGGGCGGTCGCTCGGCCTGGACCTGCAGCCGCGGCCCGCCGACCCGTACCCCTACCACCCGGGCCGGTGCGCCGAGCTGCTGCTCGACAGCCGCCGCGTCGGCCTCGCGGGGGAGCTGCATCCGCGGGTGGTCGGGGCGTTCGGGCTGCCCGCGCGCAGCTGTGCCGCCGAGGCCGACCTCGATGTCCTGGTCGCCGCCGCTGCCGGTCGGGGCCCGCTGCCGGCTCCGATCGTGTCGCACTTCCCGCCGGCCGGTGTCGACGTCGCCCTGGTGGTCGAGCAGGGCGTGCCGGCCGCCGACGTCGAGGCGGCCCTGCGCGCCGGGGCGGGGGAGCTGCTCGAGGCGATTCGCCTGTTCGACGTCTTCACCGGCCCGCAGGTGGGGGCCGGCCGCCGCTCGCTGGCCTACACGCTGCGGCTGCGGGCCGCAGACCGTACCCTCACCGACGTGGAGGTGCTGACGGCACGCGACGCCGCGATCGCCGAGGCCGGCCGCCGGGTCGGGGCGGTGCTCCGCTCGTGAGTGCTGCGGCGCGGCGGGTCGCCCTGGTGACGGGGGGCAGCCGGGGGCTGGGCCGCGAGGCGGCCCGGGCGCTGACCGCCGACGGCTGGTCGGTCGCGGTGACGGGGCGGCAGGCCGACGCGCTGGACCAGGTGGTGGCCGCCGGCGAGGCGGCTCTCGCCCTGGCCGGCGACGTGACCGACGCCCCTGCGGTCGCCGCAGCAGTGCGCCGCACCGAGGACGAGCTCGGCCCGCTCGACCTGCTGCTGGCCAACGCCGGCGCCTTCGCCTCGGGCGGCCGGCTGTGGGAGCTCGATGCCGACACCTGGTGGCGCGATGTCGAGGTCAACCTGCGCGGTGCGTTCCTCTCGCTGCACGCCGCGCTGCCCGGCATGGTCGCCCGCGGTCGCGGCCGGATCGTCGTGATGGGCAGCGGCTTCGGGATGGTGCCGACGCCCGGCGGCTCGGCCTACGCCTGCGCCAAGGCCGCGGTCGCGCGGCTGGTCGACACGGTGGCCGCCGAGCTGGCGGGAACCGGCGTGGTGGTCCTGACGGTGAGCCCCGGCATGGTGCCCACCGACATGACGCATGGCTTCCCGGAGGGCTTCCTCGAGCTGCGGCCCGCGCTGCGTGAGCCGGCACCCGAGGCGTGGACCCCGGCGGAGACCTTCGTCCAGCTGCTGCTGCGCATCACCGCGGGCGAGCTGGATGCGCTGCACGGCCGGTTCGTCCGGTCCCGCGACGACGTGGCCGCACTGCGCGCCGCCGTGGACGAGCCGGCCGCCGGCACCTTGCGGCTGGCCCCCTGGAGCTGATCGGTCCCGCGGAACTCCTGCTGGTCGCCCGCCCGCCGGAGGCCCGTCCCGCTCCCGTGTTCGCATAGTCATGCAGCCCGGTGTATGGTTGCTGGCATGGGAGCGAGAGCATCGGTCGCGGGCGCGAGCGGTTACGCCGGCGGTGAGCTGCTCCGGCTGCTGCTGGCCCATCCCGACCTGGAGGTGGGCCCCGTGGCCGGCGGCGCG
>JBBDWV010000003.1:0-10727 GCA_040902655.1 Mycobacteriales bacterium | reverse complement strand
GCCCCCCCCGGCCGGCCGGTGACCGACCTGCACCCGCAGCTGCCCCAGCTCGACGGCCGCGTGTTCGCCGAGACGGCCGCCGCAGTGCTCGCCGAGGCCGACGTCGTGTTCCTCGCCCTGCCGCACGGCCAGTCGGCCGCGCTGGCCGCCGTCCTGCCGGCCGACCTCCCCCTGGTCGACCTCGGCGCCGACCACCGGCTCGGGAGCGCGCAGGACTGGGACCGCTTCTACGACACCGACTACGCCGGGGAGTGGCCGTACGGCCTCCCGGAGTTCTTCCGCGGGCAGCTGGCCGGCCGGACCCGGATCGCCGGACCAGGCTGCAACGCCACCGCGATGACGCTGGCCCTGGGCCCGCTGCTCGCCGCCGGACTGGTCCAGCCGGTCGACCTGGTCACCACCACCATCAGTGGCACCAGCGGCGCGGGCCGGGGCCTGATCCCCGGCCTGCTGGGCAGCGAGGTGATGGGTGACGTCAGCGCCTACAAGGTCGCCTCCCACCGGCACACGCCTGAGGTGCGGCAGTCGCTGCGCCGGCTGGCCGGCGCCGAGGTGACGTTGTCCTACACCCCCACGCTGGCGCCGATGCCGCGCGGCATCCTGGCCACCTGCACCGCCCGCACGACCGCCTCCGAGGCGGAGCTGCGGGCAGCGCTGCACAGGCAGTACGCCGCCGAGCCGTTCGTGCACGTGCTGCCCGAGGGGCGCTGGCCGCACACCGCCGCGACCCTCGGCAGCAACGCCTGCCACCTGCAGGTGGCGGTGGATGCCGACGCCGGCCGCGCGGTCGTCGTGGCCGCACTCGACAACCTCGGGAAGGGCGCGGCGGGGCAGGCGCTGCAGTGCGCCAACCTCGCGCTCGGGCTGCCCGAGACCGCCGGGCTGAGCGCGAACGGCGTCGCGCCATGACCTGGCTGCCCACGGGCTTCCGGGCCGCCGGCACCAGCGCCGGGCTCAAGGACAGCGGCCTGCCCGACCTCGCGCTGGTCGTCAACGACGGGCCGCTCGACGCCGCGGCCGGGGTCTTCACCGCCAACCGGGTCAAGGCCGCCCCCGTCCTGTGGTCCCAGCAGGTGCTGTCCGCAGGTCGGGTCGAGGCCGTCGTGCTGAATGCCGGCGGCGCCAACGCCTGCACCGGCCCGGCGGGCTTTGCCGACACCCACCGTACGGCCGAGGCGGTCGCGGCCGCCCTGGGCACGGGTGCCGCCCGCGTCGCCGTGTGCTCCACCGGGCTGATCGGCGTGCGGCTGCCGATGGATCGGCTGCTGCCCGGCGTCGACACGGTCGTCCGGCAGCTCAGCGCCGCCGGCGGCGACGACGCAGCACAGGCCATCCGTACGACGGACACCGTCGCGAAGACCGCTGTCAAGGAGGGTGCTGGCTGGTCGGTCGGCGGGATGGCCAAGGGCGCCGCGATGCTCGCCCCCGCGCTGGCCACCATGCTCGCCGTCGTCGCGACCGACGCCGTCGCCGATGCCGCGACCCTGGACGAGGTGCTGCGCGCGGCCACCGCCGGCAGTTTCGACCGGGTGGACACCGACGGCTGCATGAGCACCAACGACACGGTGCTGTTGCTGGCCAGCGGCGCCAGCGGCGTCACCCCCGACAGGGCGGACCTGCAGGCCGCCGTCAGCGCCGTCTGCCAGGACCTGGCCCGGCAGATGGTCCGGGACGCCGAGGGCGCCAGCAAGGACATCGAGATCACGGTCGTCGGTGCGGCCAGTGTCGAGGACGCCCTGGAGGCCGCCCGCGCCGCCGGGCGCAGCAACCTGCTCAAGTGCGCGCTGCACGGCAACGACCCCAACTGGGGGCGGGTGCTGGCGGCCGTCGGTACCACCGCAGCCGCCTTCGAGCCCGACCGGCTGGACGTCGCCATCAACGACGTGCCGGTCTGCCGCGCGGGCGCGCCGGGTGCCGACCGTGACCTGGTGGACCTGTCCGGGCGCGACGTGCGCATCGTCGTCGACCTGCACGCCGGAACCCACACGGCCACCCTGTGGACCAGTGACCTGACGGCGCAGTACGTCCACGAGAACAGCGCGTACTCCACATGAGGGGCGTACTCCGCATGAGGGCGCACTCCACATGACCGCCGCCACCGCGCGCGGCCACGTCGCCCTGCCCAAGGCCGCCGCACTCGTCGAGGCGCTGCCCTGGCTGAAGTCCTTCTCCGGCCGGACCATCGTCGTGAAGTACGGCGGCAACGCCATGACCAGCCCCGAGCTGCAGTCGGCCTTCGCGGAGGACGTCGTCTTTCTGCGCTATGCCGGTGTCCGCGTCGTCGTCGTGCACGGCGGCGGCCCGCAGATCACCGCCCACCTGGACCGGCTCGGGCTGGACAGCGAGTTCCGCGGGGGGCTGCGCGTCACGACGCCGGAGACCATGCAGGTCGTCCGGATGGTGCTGGTCGGCCAGGTCAACTCCGATGTGGTCAGCCTGGTCAACGCCCACGGGCCTTTTGCTGTCGGGCTCTCCGGCGAGGATGCGCAGCTGTTCACCGCCGAGCGGCGCGACGCGCTCGTGGACGGCCGGCCGGTCGACGTCGGGCTGGTCGGCGAGGTCGTCGAGGTTCAGCCGCAGATCGTGCACGCGCTGCTCGACGAGGCCAAGGTGCCGATCGTCGCGACCGTCGCGCGCGGCCTGGACGGCGCGCTCTACAACGTCAACGCCGACACCGCCGCCGCCGCGCTCGCGGTGGCGCTCGGAGCCGAGAAGCTCGTCG
This sequence comes from Mycobacteriales bacterium, assembly GCA_040902655.1. Lineage (NCBI taxonomy): Bacteria > Bacillati > Actinomycetota > Actinomycetes > Mycobacteriales > Mycobacteriales bacterium. Next base: position 8,005 of record JBBDWV010000003.1, on the reverse strand, counting down.
TGCTCACCGACGTCGAGGGGCTCTACGCCGACTGGCCCCGCTCGGAGGAGGTGATCAGCGAGATCCCGGCCGACGAGCTGGAGACCCTGCTGCCCGGCCTGTCCAGCGGCATGGTCCCCAAGATGCAGGCCTGCCTGGCCGCAGTCCGCGGGGGAGTGCCCCGGGCCCATGTCCTCGACGGCCGGGTCGCGCACAGCCTGCTGCTGGAGCTGTTCACCGACGCGGGCGTCGGCACCATGGTCGTCCCGTCATGAGCACCCGGCACTGGCAGCAGCGCTGGGACGCCAGCGTCATGGGCAACTACGGGACCCCACCGGTCGTGTTGGCCAGCGGCAGCGGCGCCACCGTCACCGACGTCGACGGCAGGACCTACCTCGACCTGGTGGGCGGCATCGCGGTCAACCTGCTCGGGCACGCCCACCCCGCGGTGGTCGAGGCGGTCAGCCGGCAGGTGGCCACCCTCGGCCACACCAGCAACCTCGCCGGGCACACGCCCGGGATCGAGCTGGCCGAGCGGCTGAAGGAGCTGGTCGGCGCCGGCCCCGAGACGCGGGTGCTGTTCACCAACTCCGGCGCGGAGGCCAACGAGGCGGCGCTCAAGCTGGCCCGCCGGCTGCGTCCCGGCGGCGGCTGGGTCGCCTGCGAAGGCGCCTTCCACGGTCGCACCCTGGGCGCCCTCGCCGTCACCGGCCAACCCGCGAAACGCGAGCCGTTCGAGCCGTTGCCCGGCCCGGTCGTCTTCGTCCCGTACGGCGACGCCGCCGCTCTGCGCGCGGCCGTCACCGCGTCCACGGCCTCGGTCGTGCTCGAACCGGTCCTGGGCGAGGCGGGCGTGGTCGTGCCGCCGAGCGGCTTTCTCGAGGCCGCCCGGGAGGCGTGCGACGCCGCCGGCGCGCTGCTGCACCTCGACGAGGTACAGGGGGGTGTCGGCCGGGTCGGGGCCTGGTTGACCAGCTCGGTCACCGCCCCCGGCGTCGTCCCCGACGTCGTCACGATGGCCAAGGCGCTGGGCGGTGGCCTGCCGATCGGTGCGGTCGTGGCGAACGGCCGCGCCGCCACCGCCCTCGGCAAGGGCGACCACGGCACCACGTTCGGCGGCAACCCGCTTGCCTGCGCGGCCGCCCTGGCCGTGCTCCGTACCGTCGAGCAGGAGGGCCTGCACGACGTCTCGGTCACGCTCGGGGAGCAGCTGCGGCGGAGCATCGAGCAGCTCCACGACCCTCTCGTGCAGGAGGTCCGTGGCCTCGGCCTGTGGGTCGGCATCGTGCTGGCCGAGCCGGTCGCCGTCGCCGTCGAGGTCGCTGCCCGCGAGGCCGGCTTCCTCGTCAACGCCGTAGCACCCGCCGTGCTGCGGCTGGCCCCACCACTGGTCGTCACGGCAGCGCAGCTCGAGACCTTCGTCGACGCCCTCCCGCGCATCCTGTCCGCCGCTAGGGTCGCCCCATGCTGACCTCTGGAGTGTCCCGGTGACTGCCGTGAAGATCCTCGTGGTCGAGGACGACCCGAGTGTCAGGGGGCTGCTGCAGACGCTGCTCTCGGCCGAGGGCTATGACGTCGCGACGGCCTCCGACGGTCTGGCCGGGCTGGTGAAGGCGACCTCCTCGCCGCCGGCTCTCGTGCTGCTCGACCTGATGATGCCGGACCTCGGCGGCGTCCGGGTGCTGGAGGAGATGCGCGACGACCCCGACCTGGCCGACATCCCGGTGATCGTGGTGACCGGCAAGGTCGACGCCATCCCCGGCATGCGCACGCTGCTGGGGGAGGACAACGTCTTCCTCAAGCCGTTCGCGGTCGGCGAGCTGCTCGCCCGGGTCGGCGAGGTCGTCGGAGGCCCTGACTCCTGATGGTGCGCCACTTCCTCGCCGACTTCGACCTGACGGCTGCCGAGCAGGCCGAGGTCCTGGCGCTCGCGGCCGAGCTGAAGGCCGCCGGGCGCTGCGGGCCGCGGCCGCTCGACGGCCGGTCCGTCGCGGTGATCTTCGAAAAGCCCAGCACCCGGACCCGGTTGTCCTTCGAGGTCGGCATCGCGCAGCTCGGCGCGCACCCGGTGGTGCTGGACGCCCGCAGCACCCAACTGGGCCGGGGCGAGACCCTCGGGGACACCGCGCGGGTGCTGTCCCGCTACGTCGACGCCATCGTGATCCGCACCTTCGGCCAGCACCGGATCGAGGCGCTGGCCGGAGCGAGCAGCGTGCCGGTCGTCAACGCCCTCACCGACGCCTTCCACCCCTGCCAGGTGCTGGCCGACCTGCAGACCGTGCGCGAGCAGCGCGGCAGCACCGCCGGCCTGACTCTCGGCTACCTCGGTGACGGCGCGAACAACATGGCCGCTTCCCTGCTCGTCGGCGGTGCCATGGCCGGTATGCACGTGCGGGTGGGCGCCCCCGCGGACTACCAGCCCGACCCCGCCGTGGTCGAGCGAGCCCGCTCGTACGGCACCGACATCCTGGTCACGGGCGACCCGGTCGAGGCGGCGGCCGGCGCCGACGTCCTCTACACCGACGTCTGGGTCTCCATGGGGCAGCAGGACGCCGAGCAACGGCTGAGCGACCTCGCGGCGTACTCCCTGGACGAGCAGGCGGTCGCCGCCGCCGCGGACGACGTCCTGGTCCTGCACTGCCTGCCGGCCCACCGCGGTGAGGAGATCGCCGGCGCTGTCCTGGACGGCCCGCGCTCCGCCGTCTGGGACCAGGCCGAGAACCGGCTGCACGCCCAGAAGGCCCTGCTGGTCTGGCTGCTGGACAAGAGCGCATGACGACCGCCTTCGCGCCGTTGACCAAGGCCGGCCGGCAGGCCCGCATCGTCGAGTTGCTCGAGAGCTCCCCGGTGGCCAGCCAGACCGAGCTCGGGCGGCTGCTCGCGGCCTCCGGCGTCGCCGTCACGCAGGCCACCGTCAGCCGTGACCTCGACGAGCTCGGCGCCGTCAAGGTGCGCACCGCCACCGGCATGGCCTACGTCGTCCCGGCGGAGAACGCCCCCCGCGGCGGCACCGCCGAGGCCGTCGACGCCCGGCTCGCGCGCCTGCTCGAGGAGCTGCTGGTCTCGGCCGAGGCGACCGGCCCCACCGTGGTCCTGCGCACACCCCCGGGCGGTGCCCACCTGCTCGCCTCCGCGCTCGACCGCGCCGGCCTGCCCGAGGTGGCCGGCACACTCGCCGGCGACGACACCGTCCTGCTCGTCACCCGCTCCCCGGCAACCCCGGCCTGCACCGCCCTCGCCGAGCGCCTCCTGCGCCTGGCCGAGGGTCGACCGATTCCGCCCGACAACCCCAAGGATGCACAGTGAGCAAGGACCGGATCGTCCTGGCGTACTCCGGAGGTCTCGACACCTCCGTCGCCATCGGCTGGATCGCCGCGGAGACCGGCGCCGAGGTCATCGCCGTGGCCGCCGACGTCGGTCAGGGCGGCGAGGACCTGGAGGTCATCCGCCAGCGCGCCCTCGACTGCGGCGCGGTCGAGGCCGTCGTCGCCGACGTGCGCGACGAGTACGCCGACCAGTACTGCCTGCCGGCGCTGCAGGCCAACGCGCTCTACATGGGCCGCTACCCGCTGGTGTCCGCGCTGAGCCGCCCGCTCATCGTCAAGCACCTGGTGGCTGCTGCGCGGAAGCACGGCGCGAGCACCGTCTCCCACGGCTGCACCGGCAAGGGCAACGACCAGGTCCGCTTCGAGGTGGGCATCGGGGCGCTCGCTCCCGACCTGAAGGTCATCGCCCCGGTCCGCGACTCCGGCATGACCCGCGACAAGGCCATCGCCTTCGCGGAGGAGAAGGGGCTGCCGGTCGACGTCAACAAGAAGTCGCCGTACTCGATCGACCAGAACGTCTGGGGCCGCGCCGTCGAGACCGGCTTCCTCGAGGACCCCTGGAACGGCCCGATCGAGGACGTCTACGCCTACACCTCGGACCCGACCGTGGCTCGCGAGCCGGACCAGGTCGTGCTCACCTTCGAGCACGGCGTGCCGGTCGCGATCGACGGGCGGCCGGTGACGATGCTGCGGGCGATCGAGGAGCTCAACCGTCGTGGCGGGGCGCAGGGTGTCGGCCGACTCGACATGGTCGAGGACCGGCTGGTCGGTATCAAGAGCCGTGAGGTCTACGAAGTGCCCGGTGCGCAGGTGCTCATCGCGGCGCACCAGGAGCTGGAGAACCTCACCGTCGAGCGTGACCTGGCCCGCTTCAAGCGCGGGGTCGAGCAGCGCTGGGCCGAGCTGGTCTACGACGGCCTGTGGTTCTCGCCGCTCAAGCGAGCGCTGGACGAGTTCCTCGCCTCCTCGCAGCGGCACGTCTCCGGCGAGATCCGGCTGACGCTGCACGGCGGCACCGCCACCGTCAGCGGCCGGCGCAGCGACGCCTCGCTCTACGACTTCAACCTGGCGACCTATGACGCGGAGGACACCTTCGACCAGTCGCTGGCCAAGGGCTTCGTCGAGCTGTGGGGGATGCCGAGCAAGATCGCGGCCCAGCGGGACCAGCGGCTGTCGCCGTGAGTTCCACCCGCTCCGCCGACGACCGGCCGCCCCCTCCCGATCCCGGTGCCGCCAGCGCCGCCGCGGCACCCGGTCCGCCGGTGCCGGAGCGCACGTCGCTGTGGGGCGGCCGGTTCGAGGGCGGTCCGGCCGAGGCGCTCGCCCGACTCTCCGTCAGCGTGCACTTCGACTGGCGGCTCGCGCCGTACGACCTGCAGTCCTCGAAGGCGCACGCCCGCGTCCTGCACCGCGCCGGCCTGCTGACCGCCGACGAGCTGGACCGGATGCTCACCGCCCTGGACGAGCTGCGCGCCGAGGTGGCGGACGGCTCCTTCCGCCCGAGGGTCGAGGACGAGGACGTGCACACCGCGCTCGAGCGTGGCCTGCTCGAGAAGCTCGGCGCTCTCGGCGGCAAGCTGCGCGCCGGCCGGTCCCGTAACGACCAGGTGGCCACCGACCTGCGGCTCTACCTGCGCGACCACGCCCGCCTGGTCGCCGACCGGCTGGCCGACCTCGAGCAGGCGCTGCTCGACCAGGCGGCGCAGCACCTGGACACACCCGCGCCGGGAATGACGCACCTGCAGCACGCCCAGCCGGTGCTGTTCGCCCACCAGCTGCTGGCCCACGTGCAGGCCCTCGCCCGCGACGTGCACCGGCTGCGCGACTGGGACCTGCGGGCGTCGGTCTCGCCGCTCGGCAGCGGCGCGCTGGCCGGCTCCTCGCTGCCGGTCGACCCGATCGCCACCGCCGAGGAGCTGGGCTTCGGCTCGGCGGCGCCCAACTCGATGGATGCCGTGTCGGACCGCGACTTCGCGGTTGAGTTCCTGTTCGTCGCGGCCCTGCTCGGCGTGCACCTGTCGCGCCTGGGTGAGGAGGTGGTGCTGTGGAACTCCACCGAGTTCGGCTGGGTCACCCTCGACGACGCGTTCTCCACCGGCTCCTCGATCATGCCGCAGAAGAAGAACCCGGACATCGCCGAGCTGGCCCGGGGCAAGGCCGGCCGGCTGATCGGCCACGTCGCGGGCCAGCTCGCGATGCTCAAGGGCCTGCCGCTCACCTACGACCGCGACATGCAGGAGGCGCAGGAGCCGTGCTTCGATGCGGTCGAGACGCTGCTGCTGGTGCTGCCCGCGATGGCCGGGATGATCGCGACGATGACCGTGCACAAGGACGTGCTGGAGGCCTCCGCCCCGACCGGTTTCGCGCTGGCCACCGACGTGGCCGAGCTGCTGGTCAAGAACGGCGTGGCCTTCCGCGACGCCCACGAGGCCGTCGGGCACCTGGTCGTCTGGTGCACCGTCAACGGCCAGGAGCTGCACGAGGTCAGCGACGAGCAGCTGGCGCACGTCTCGCCGCACCTGACACCCGACGTCCGTTCGGTGCTGGACGTACGCGGCGCGATCGCGGCGCGCGACGGCCACGGCGGCACCGCACCCGTACGGGTGCGGGAGCAGCTCGACGCGGTAGGCCTCGGCGTCGCCGCCCACCGTCGCTGGGCCGCGGCCACGCCCTCCTGACGTGGAGCCCTGACATCGACCTGGCCGGGCCGGTCGAGCAGGTCGCCCCGTCGCTGCTGGGCGCCCGGCTGGTCGGCGGCGACGTCGTCCTGCGCCTGACGGAGGTCGAGGCCTACGCGGGGGAGGCCGACCCCGGCTCGCACGCCTTCCGCGGGCGCACCCCGCGTACCGCGATCATGTTCGGCCGCGCGGGGCTGGCGTACGTCTACTTCTCGTACGGGATGCACTGGTGTCTCAATGTCGTCACCGGGCCGGAGGGCGCCGCGTCGGCCGTCCTGCTGCGGGCGGGGGAGGTACTCGAGGGGCTGGAGGTCGCGCGGGAGCGCCGGCCGGGGGTGCGGGACCGCGACCTGGCGCGTGGCCCCGCACGGCTGACCAGGGCGGTCGGCGTCACCGGCGAACTCGGCGGCACCGACCTGCTCGATCCGTCGGCGCCGCTGCGGCTGCTCCCGCCGGCCGCACCGCCCGACCCCGGCCTCGTGCGCACCGGCCCGCGGGTCGGCGTCGCGGGGCTCGGCGCGCCGACGCCCTGGCGCTTCTGGCTCACCGGCGAGCCCACCGTCTCCACCTCCCGCCCGGCCGCCGCCCGCGAACGGGCCACCGGCTGATCCCGCCGGGCACCCTGCCGGAGCCGGAGCCCCGCCGCGTGCGCGAGGATCGTCGGGTGACCAGCCTGCCCGCCGCTCCCGCCCCGCCCGCCGAGCGGCCCACTGGGCCCGCGGGCGGCGCGGCCGTCCTGGACGACCTGTCCTGGCGCGGCCTCGTCGCCCAGACCACCGACCTCGCCGCCCTGCGTCGCGACCTGTCGGCGGCGCCGCTCACCCTCTACTGCGGCTTCGACCCGACGGCCGACAGCCTGCATGTCGGCAATCTCGTCCCGCTGCTCGCGCTCCGCCGCTTCCAGCTCGCCGGCCATCGGCCGATCGCGCTGGCCGGTGGTGCCACCGGCTTCATCGGCGACCCGTCGGGACGGACGGCCGAGCGCGTGCTGATGACCGCCGACGTCGTCACGGAGCGGGTCCACCGCATCCGGACGCAGATGGAGCGCTTCCTCGACTTCGGCGACGGCCCGACCGGAGCGGTGCTCGTCGACAACCTCGACTGGATTGCGCCGATGTCCGTGATCGACTTCCTGCGCGACGTCGGCAAGCACTTCTCGGTCAACACGATGCTGGGCAAGGAGTCGGTCGGGGCGCGCCTGCAGTCGGGCGGGCTGTCGTTCACCGAGTTCAGCTACATGCTGCTGCAGTCCTACGACTACCTCGAGCTGCACCGCCGGTTCGGCTGCGCGCTGCAGATCGGTGGCAACGACCAGTGGGGCAACATCACGGCGGGCCTCGACCTGATCCGTCGGGTCGAGGGCGACCGCCCGGTGCACGCGCTGACCTTCCCGCTGGTCACCGAGGCGTCCGGCGGCAAGCTCGGCAAGAGCACCGGCGGCGGCAGCGTCTGGCTCGACCCCGGGCTCACGTCGCCGTACGCGCTCTACCAGTACCTGGTGAACGTCGACGACCGCGATGTCGGGACCTACCTGCGGCTGCTGACCTTCCTGCCTCGCGAGCAGGTCGAGGAGCTGGACGCCGCGACGGCCGGACGGCCGCAGGCGCGGGTCGCGCAGCGTGCGCTCGCGGAGGCCGTGACGTCGCTGGTGCACGGCGACGACGAACTCGGACGGGTGCAGGCCGCGAGCGCGGCACTGTTCGGCGGAGGCCGGCTCGAGGACCTCGACGAGGCGACCCTTGCCGCCGCGCTCGCCGAGGCCCCGTCGAGTTCGGTCGCCGGAGTGGTCCCGCCGCTGGTGGACCTGCTGGCGACGGCACTCGGCATCTCGAAGTCCGACGCACGGCGCGCCGTCCGGGACGGCGGCGCCTACCTGAACAACCGCAAGGTCATCGACCAGGCTGCCGTGCCGGAGGAGGGGGACTGGCTGCATGGGCGCTTCCTGGTCCTGCGCCGCGGGAAGCGGGTTATGGCTGTCGTGGAACGGCGGGCCTGACCGGCACCCACCAGCGGCTGGTGGGG
>JBBDWV010000002.1:15007-52482 GCA_040902655.1 Mycobacteriales bacterium | reverse complement strand
ACCCGCTGGTCTGCACGGCGTTCAACGCCGACTTCGACGGCGACCAGATGGCCGTCCACCTGCCGCTGTCCGCGGAGGCACAGGCCGAGGCGCGCATCCTCATGCTGTCCAGCAACAACATTCTGAGCCCGGCCAACGGCCGGCCGATCACCTCACCGACCCAGGACATGGTGCTCGGGATCTACTACCTGACCTCACAGAAGGAAGGCGCCAAGGGTGCGGGCCGTGCCTTCGCCTCGATGGCCGAGGCGGTCATGGCCTACGACGCCGGCGAGCTCGATCTGCAGGCCAAGGTGATGATCCGGATGCGCGACCTGGCCGGGCTCGCGCCGATCGTGGACGGCGACGTCTCCGGCTATCGGATCGAGACCACGCTCGGTCGCACGCTGTTCAACGACGCGCTGCCGGTCGACTACCCGTTCGTCGACAAGGAGGTGTCCAAGCGTGAGCTGGGCGCCATCGTCAACGACCTGGCCGAGCGCTACCCGAAGGTCCAGGTGGCCGCGACGCTCGACGCGCTGAAGGAGACCGGCTTCCGCTGGGCGACCCGCTCCGGCGTCACGATCTCGATCGAGGACGTCGTCACGCCACCCGGCAAGGCCGAGATCCTCGAGCGCTACGAGGGCGACGCCGAGAAGATCGAGAAGCAGTACTCCCGCGGTGTGATCACCGACGACGAGCGCCGTCAGGAGCTCATCGAGATCTGGACCAAGGCCACCGCCGAGGTCGCCCGCGCCATGGAGGAGAACTTCCCGAAGACCAACCCGGTCTGGATGATGGTCCACTCGGGCGCCCGGGGAAACATGATGCAGGTGCGTCAGATCGCCGGCATGCGCGGGCTGGTCGCCAACCCGAAGGGCGAGATCATCCCGCGCCCGATCAAGGCCAACTTCCGCGAGGGGCTGACCGTCCTCGAGTACTTCATCTCCACGCACGGCGCGCGCAAGGGTCTGGCCGACACCGCCCTGCGGACCGCCGACTCGGGCTACCTCACCCGTCGTCTGGTGGATGTCTCGCAGGACGTCATCATCCGCGAGGAGGACTGCGGCACCGAGCGCGGCGTCAAGATGTCGATCGGCACGCGCGACGCCGGCGGGGTGCTGGTCAAGGACACGCACGTCGAGACCTCGGTCTACGCGCGCACCCTGGCCGGCGACGCGACCAGCCCCGACGGCACGGTCGTGCTGGCGGCCGGTGCCGACCTCGGTGATGTCAACATCGGCACCCTCATCGCTGCGGGCGTGGAGGAGGTCAAGGTCCGCTGCGTGCTGACCTGCGACTCCAAGGTCGGTACCTGCGCGTCCTGCTACGGCCGCTCGCTGGCGACCGGCAAGACCGTCGACGTCGGCGAGGCGGTGGGCATCATCGCCGCCCAGTCGATCGGCGAGCCCGGCACCCAGCTGACGATGCGTACCTTCCACACCGGCGGCGTCGCGGGCGAGGACATCACCCACGGCCTGCCGCGCGTGGTGGAGCTGTTCGAGGCCCGCAGCCCCAAGGGTGTCGCCCAGATCTCCGAGGTCGACGGCCGGATCAGCCTGGAGGACACCGCCAAGGGTCGCCAGGTCACGATCACCCCGGACGACGGCTCCGAGGAGATCAGCTACATCGTCTCCAAGCGCGCCCGCCTGCTGTTCGAGGAGGGCGACCACATCTCGGTCGGCGACAAGCTGCACATCGGCGCCGTCAACCCGCACGAGGTGCTGCGCATCCTCGGCCCGCGTCAGGTGCAGCTGCACCTGGTGGCCGAGGTGCAGGAGGTCTACCGCTCGCAGGGCGTCTCGATCCACGACAAGCACATCGAGGTGATCATCCGCCAGATGCTGAAGCGGGTGAACGTCCTCGAGAGCGGGTCGACCGACTTCCTGCCGGGCTCGCTGGTCGAGCGCGCGGTCTTCGAGGCGGAGAACCGCCGCGTGGTGTCCGAGGGCGGCGAGCCGGCCTCCGGCCGTCCGGTCCTCATGGGGATCACCAAGGCCTCGCTCGCCACCGAGTCCTGGCTGTCGGCGGCCTCCTTCCAGGAGACGACCCGTGTGCTCACCGACGCGGCGATCCAGGCCAAGAGCGACTCGTTGCTCGGGCTGAAGGAGAACGTCATCATCGGCAAGCTCATCCCGGCCGGTACCGGCATCAGCCGTTACCGCAACATCCGGGTCGAGCCCACCGAGGAGGCCCGCGCGCAGGTCTACTCGATGGCCGGCTACGACGACCCGGAGTTCGCGTTCGGCGGTGGTGGTGGTCAGGTCGTCCCCCTGGACGACTTCGATTACGGTGGCCGGGACGCCTACCGCAGCTAGTCCCGGCCGGTACGACGGCCGCTCCCCGCATGGGGGGCGGCCGTCGCGGTTCCCGGCCGGGGCGCAGCGGCCTACCCTGATGTCATGAGCGCGCCCGAGAACCCGTTCGACCGGCCGGCGCCACCCGCAGGCCAGCCGGCGTACGGCCACGGTTCCTACGGCCAGCCGACGTACGGCCAGGGGTCGCCGCCGGGCTGGGGCCCACCGCCGCAGCCGGGACAGGTGTCGCCCTCCGGCGGCTGGCAGGGTGCGCCGCAGACCGAGGTCAAGGCGATGATCGCGCTCGGTCTGGCGATCGCGGCCTACACGCCGACGATCCCGTTCCTGGGAGCCATCGCCGCCCTCGTGCTCGCGCGCCTGGCCCGCCGCGACATCCTGGCCAGCGGCGGCACGAAGACGGGGCTCGACCTGTGCACCTGGGCGGTCGTGCTGGCGGTGGTCCACCTGGTGCTGGTCAGCCTGTTCCTGCTGCTGCTGTTCGGTCTGTTCCTGCTACCGATCGGCCTGCTCGGCCTGTAGCCCGCGCGCCGCAGGCCGGTGGGGACGACCCGGCTGCGCTCTCTCACGCCGCCGCTATGATCAACGCCGGGCTTCCCCGCTTCTTGCCCGGCGCAGAAGTGCCCACGTCCGGCGTTGATCAGCGGAGGCGGGCGGTGCAGCGCCGTCAGCCGGCCGCGTCCGCCCGGGTGCCTCCGTTGCTCACCAGCCAGCCGGTCAGGTAGCCCGCCGCAGCGGCCGAGCCGATGCTGCCCGTCAGCAGTTCCCGGCTCCAGGCCAGGTCGCGGGTGGCCAGCAGGGTCAGGACCCAGCCGGCGGTGAGTGCCGTGGTCGCCAGCAGCGCGGCGAGCGCCGGCGACAGCCGCCGGCCGCCGAGCTCCGTCACCGCCGCGGCGAGCAGGATGGCCGGAACGAACAGGTACTGGCCGTCCTGGGTGACCATGAACAGCGACGGCACGCCCACGACGACCGCGAGCGCGCCGCGGACCAGGGTCGTGCGCGCCCTCAGCAGGGCCACCGCGGCGGCGACCAAAACCGCCCACAGCACTGCGCCCGCCACGCCGGCCACCTCGCGGAGCTCCCGGACCTCCATGGCGCCGGCGGCCTGCGACACGACCGGGTACAGCTCGGTGAACGGGTTCGCGTACTGCGTGAAGAAGCCGAGACCGGCCAGGACGTACGCCGCGGCGAAGGCGGTCGGCAGCCCGCCGGGGGCGCCTGCGGGTGCTCGCAGGGCCGCCCGCAGGGGGCCCGCGAAGACCAGTGTGCCGGCAGTGATGAGAAGGAGGTGCGGAGGGGACAGCAGCGCGTCGAGGTCGGCCTCGACGCCGAAGACGGTGTGCCAGACGCCGTCGACGACGCCGGCGAGCAGCACGACGACCCCGGCGGCCAGACTCGGCGCGTAGCCGGGAGGGATCCCGTGCCGTCGCTGGTGCTGCAGGTGCACCGCGACGGTGGCCGCCACGCCGCTGTACAGGACGCCGTGCCAGGGGGTGAAGAAGTTCTCGAGTTCCGGGCCGTGGCTGTGGAACCAGCCGTCGAGGAACAGCCCGACCAGGATCCAGGTGTGCGTGAGGGTGATCAGCCACGGGAAGCGGCCACCAGCCGGCGTCGCCGCGGCGGGGGCGGTGAGCCGGTCGAAAGCCGGACGGTGGGAGTCGGTGCTGAGCGTGGACATCGGGCCTCCGAAGGCGGCGCAGGAGTGCGTCGGAGCTAGTGTTACCGCGAGTAACAGCTGACCGCAAGGGTGGCCTGCGTCACATCTCTGCGCTCCGGTCGGCGTGTCGGCGCGACAGCGGGGCTGCCCGGCGCCCCGCTTTTGACCCTCGTACGGGCGGCAGGTACTGTTCCCTCTTGTGCCTGGGGCGACCCAGGCCGCCCGCGCGCCCTCCGGCCGACACTTCCGGGCCGCGCGAGGACGAGCAGAAACCAGCAGGACTCCGCACCACCTCCCCGTACGACGTGCACGCGGGCAGGGAGCGACCGGGTGACACACCCGACCGCGTGGGTGGGCGGCCCCGACACAGAACGGCACGGTCCCACTCCCAGAAGGACGAGCAGGAGACGCTTTGCCCACGATCCAGCAGCTGGTCCGCAAGGGCCGGCAGGACAAGGTCGAGAAGACCAACACGCCGGCCCTCAAGGGGAGCCCGCAGCGTCGTGGCGTCTGCACGCGCGTCTACACCACCACGCCGAAGAAGCCGAACTCCGCGCTCCGCAAGGTCGCCCGCGTGCGCTTGACCAGCGGCATCGAGGTGACGGCCTACATCCCCGGCGTGGGCCACAACCTGCAGGAGCACTCCATCGTGCTCGTCCGCGGCGGTCGCGTGAAGGACCTGCCCGGCGTCCGCTACAAGATCATCCGTGGTTCGCTCGACACCCAGGGGGTCCGCAACCGCAAGCAGGCGCGCAGCCGATACGGCGCGAAGAAGGAGAAGAGCTAGTGCCTCGCAAGGGTCCCGCCCCGAAGCACCCGGTCGTCACCGACCCGGTCTACGGCTCGCCGCTGGTCACCAGCCTCATCAACAAGGTTCTGGTGGGCGGCAAGCGTTCGGTCGCCGAGCGCATCGTCTACGGCGCCCTGGAGGGCTGCCGCGCCAAGACCGACACCGACCCGGTCATCACGCTCAAGCGTGCGCTCGACAACGTCAAGCCGACCCTCGAGGTCCGCAGCCGCCGCGTCGGTGGCGCCACCTACCAGGTGCCGATCGAGGTCCGCGCGGGCCGCTCCACCACGCTCGCGCTGCGCTGGCTCATCCAGTACTCCCGCGCCCGCCGCGAGAAGACGATGACCGAGCGCCTCATGAACGAGCTGCTCGACGCCAGCAACGGCCTCGGCGCGAGCGTCAAGCGCCGCGAGGACACCCACAAGATGGCCGAGTCGAACAAGGCCTTCGCGCACTACCGCTGGTAGCTCCCCGTCCAGCACCCCGCCGGTGATCCCGGCACCGAGACAGGCACGTCCCCAGACCCCGGGAAAGAGACACTGCAGTGGCCAGCAACGCGATCCTCGCCAAGACCCGCAACATCGGGATCATGGCGCACATCGACGCGGGCAAGACGACGACGACCGAGCGCGTCCTCTACTACACCGGTCGGGCCTACAAGATCGGCGAGGTCCACGACGGCGCCGCCACGATGGACTGGATGGAGCAGGAGCAGGAGCGCGGCATCACCATCACGTCGGCCGCGACGACCTGCCAGTGGAACGACCACCGCATCAACATCATCGACACGCCGGGCCACGTCGACTTCACCGTCGAGGTGGAGCGCTCGCTGCGCGTGCTCGACGGGGCCGTCGCGGTCTTCGACTCGGTCGCCGGCGTCGAGCCGCAGTCCGAGACCGTCTGGCGGCAGGCCGACAAGTACTCCGTCCCGCGCATCTGCTTCGTCAACAAGATGGACCGCACCGGCGCGAATTTCTACCGCACCGTCGACATGATCGTCGACCGGCTGCACGCGGTCCCGCTGGTGCTGCAGCTGCCGTGGGGCGTCGAGGGCGACTTCACCGGTGTCATCGACATCGTGGCGATGAAGGGCCTGCTCTGGGCCAACGACGACAAGACCAGCAAGGGCGACCAGTTCGACGTGGTCGACATCCCGGCGGAGTACTCCGAGAAGGCCGCGGAGTACCGCGCCAAGCTCGTCGAGACCCTCGCCGACGTGGACGACGCCGTGATGGAGAAGTACCTCGAGGGCGAGGACGTCTCCAACGAGCAGATCAAGGCCGGCATCCGGCGGGCGATCATCGCCTCGACGACCGACGCGACCGTCACCGCTGTCCTGTGCGGCTCGGCGTTCAAGAACAAGGGCGTCCAGCCCATGCTCGACGCCGTCGTGGACTACCTGCCCTCGCCACTGGACATCGGCGCCGTCACCGGCCACTCGGTCAAGGACGAGACCGTTCTCGAGACCCGCGAGCCGGAGTTCGACGCGCCGCTGTCCGCGCTGGCGTTCAAGATCCAGACCGACCCGCACGTCGGGAAGCTCACCTACATCCGCGTCTACTCCGGCACGCTCACCGCGGGCACGCAGGTCCTGAACAGCACCAAGGACCGCAAGGAGAAGATCGGCCGCCTGATGCAGATGCACGCGAACTCGCGTGAGGACATCAGCGAGGTCAAGGCCGGCGACATCTGCGCCGTCATCGGTCTCAAGCAGACCACCACCGGCGACACGCTGGCCGGCCCCGAGGCTCCCATCGTGCTCGAGTCGATGAGCTTCCCCGACCCGGTCATCAGCGTCGCGATCGAGCCCAAGACCAAGGGCGACCAGGAGAAGCTGGGCGTGGCGATCCAGCGCCTGGCCGAGGAGGACCCGACCTTCAAGGTCTACACCGACGAGGAGACCGGCCAGACGATCATCGCCGGCATGGGCGAGCTCCACCTGGACATCCTGGTGGACCGCATGCGCCGCGAGTTCAAGGTCGAGGCCAACGTCGGCAAGCCGCAGGTGGCCTACCGCGAGACCCTGCGCGGCACGGTCGAGCGGCTGGACTTCACGCACAAGAAGCAGACCGGCGGCACCGGCCAGTTCGCCAAGATCCAGCTGCGTGTCGAGCCGCTCACCGAGCCGGACGAGACGGGTCAGATTCCGACCTATCAGTTCGACAACTCGATCACCGGCGGGCGCATCCCCAAGGAGTACATCCCGGCCGTCGACCAGGGCTGCCAGGAGGCCATGCAGCACGGCATCCTCGCCGGTTACCCACTGGTCGGCGTGAAGGTGACCCTCACCGACGGCGCCTACCACGATGTCGACTCCTCCGAGATGGCGTTCAAGATCGCCGGCTCGATGGGCTTCAAGGAGGCCGCCCGCAAGGCGGACCCCGCCCTGATGGAGCCGATGATGGCCGTCGAGGTCACCACGCCCGAGGAGAACATGGGCGACGTGATCGGCGACCTCAACAGCCGCCGCGGCATGATCCAGGCCATGGACGAGCGCGCCGGTGTGCGCGTGGTCAAGGCCCTGGTGCCGCTGTCGGAGATGTTCGGCTACGTCGGCGACCTCCGGTCCAAGACCCAGGGCCGGGCCAGCTACTCCATGCAGTTCGACTCCTACGCCGAGGTTCCCGGCAACGTGGCCAAGGAGATCATCGCGAAGGTCCGGGGCGAGTAGTCCCGCCACCCGGCAGCAGTACCTGTTTCGACCCGCCCCGACCCGCCCCGCACCCGTCACAGGAGGACAGGCCTCATGGCCAAGCAGAAGTTCGAGCGCACCAAGCCGCACGTCAACATCGGCACGATCGGCCACATCGATCACGGCAAGACGACGCTGACCGCTGCCATCACCAAGGTGCTGCACGACGCGTACCCGAACCTGAACGAGGCCTCCGCCTTCGACCAGATCGACAAGGCGCCGGAGGAGAAGGCTCGTGGCATCACGATCTCCATCGCGCACGTCGAGTACCAGACGGAGAACCGGCACTACGCGCACGTCGACTGCCCCGGGCACGCCGACTACATCAAGAACATGATCACCGGTGCCGCGCAGATGGACGGCGCGATCCTGGTGGTCGCTGCTACCGACGGCCCGATGCCGCAGACCAAGGAGCACGTGCTCCTGGCCCGTCAGGTCGGTGTCCCGTACATCGTCGTGGCGCTCAACAAGGCCGACATGGTCGACGACGAGGAGATCCTCGAGCTCGTCGAGCTCGAGGTCCGCGAGCTGCTCAGCGAGTACGAGTTCCCGGGCGACGACCTGCCGGTCGTGCGGGTCTCCGCACTCAAGGCACTCGAGGGCGACAAGGAGTGGGGCGACAAGCTGCTCGAGCTGATGTCCGCCGTCGACTCCTCCATTCCGGAGCCGACCCGCGACACCGAGAAGCCGTTCCTCATGCCCATCGAGGACGTCTTCACGATCACCGGTCGCGGCACCGTCGTCACCGGTCGCATCGAGCGCGGCATCGTCAACGTCAACGAGACGGTGGAGATCGTCGGCATCAAGGAGAACGTCCAGAGCACCACGGTCACCGGCGTGGAGATGTTCCGCAAGCTGCTCGACTCCGGCATGGCCGGCGACAACGTCGGTCTGCTGATCCGCGGCATCAAGCGCGAGGAGGTCGAGCGGGGTCAGGTCGTCTGCAAGCCGAAGTCGATCACGCCGCACACCGAGTTCGAGGCCCAGGTCTACATCCTGAGCAAGGACGAGGGTGGCCGGCACACGCCGTTCTTCAACAACTACCGCCCGCAGTTCTACTTCCGCACCACCGACGTCACGGGCGTTGTCGACCTTCCCGAGGGCACCGAGATGGTCATGCCCGGTGACAACACCGAGATGAAGGTGACCCTCATCCAGCCGATCGCCATGGAGGAGGGTCTGCGCTTCGCCATCCGCGAGGGCGGCCGGACCGTCGGCGCCGGCCGGGTCGTCAAGATCACCAAGTAGTACCTCCCCGGACCGGGGCGGTCGCTCTCGATCTGACCGCCCCGGCCTCCGGGAATCGTCCGATCCCCACAGGGCTTGTACGAACTTGTGCCTTCGGCACAGGGGATGACACACCCGACCGCGTGGGGCGGGCGAGCCTCAGTCACAGTCTTCAGCGGCACCATTCGACGTTGGCCGGTTCACCGGTCAGAGACGGGACAGCCATCCATGGCGGGACAGAAGATCCGCATCAGGCTCAAGGCCTACGACCATGAGGTCATCGACAGCTCGGCGCGCAAGATCGTCGAAACGGTGACGCGCACGGGTGCCCAGGTGGCCGGGCCGGTGCCGCTGCCGACCGAGAAGAACGTCTACTGCGTCATCCGCTCGCCGCACAAGTACAAGGACTCGCGCGAGCACTTCGAGATGCGCACGCACAAGCGCCTCATCGACATCCTCGACCCCACACCGAAGACGGTCGACTCGCTCATGCGGCTCGACCTGCCGGCGGGCGTCGACATCGAGATCAAGCTGTAGGGACGCAGACATGCCGACAGACACATCGCCACGAGGAACCCAGGGGGTCCTGGGGGAGAAGCTGGGGATGACCCAGGTCTTCGACGCCAACAACCGGATCATCCCGGTGACGGTCGTCAAGGCCGGGCCATGCGTGGTCACCCAGATCCGCACCCCCGACAAGGACGGCTACAGCGCCGTCCAGATCGCCTATGGCGCCATCGACCCGCGCAAGGTGAACAAGCCCGAAGCCGGGCACTTCGCCAAGGCGGGCGTGCCGCCGCGTCGCTTCCTCGTCGAGATCCGCACCGACGACGCCTCCTCGTACACCGTCGGCCAGGAGATTTCCGCCGAGATCTTCACTCCGGCCGAGGGCGCCGTGCTGCGGGTCGACGTCGTCGGCACCAGCAAGGGCAAGGGCTACGCCGGTGTGATGAAGCGGCACAACTTCAAGGGCCTGGGCGCCGGTCACGGCGTGCAGCGCAAGCACCGCTCGCCCGGTTCCATCGGCGCCTGCGCCACCCCCGCGCGGGTCTTCAAGGGCACCCGGATGGCCGGCCGGATGGGCCACGTCCGCACCACGACGCAGAACCTCACCGTCCACGCCGTGGACGCCGAGCGCGGCCTGCTGCTGATCCGGGGTGCCGTTCCCGGCCCGCGCGGCGGCATGGTCCTCGTCCGCACCGCCGCCAAGGGCGGCCTCGGGAAGGGTGGTGTGGCGCGATGACGGCCATGACCGAGCAGACCCCGATCACCGTCGACGTCCGGACCCCCGACGGACCCTCCGGTCGCACCGTCGAGCTGCCCGCCGAGGTCTTCGGCGCCCAGGTCAGCATCCCGACGATCCACCAGGTCGTCGTGGCGCAGCTGGCCGCGGCGCGGCAGGGCACGCACAGCACCAAGACCCGCGGCGAGGTCCGTGGCGGTGGCCGCAAGCCCTACCGCCAGAAGGGCACCGGCCGCGCCCGCCAGGGCTCGACCCGCGCGCCGCAGTTCGTCGGCGGTGGCACGGTGCATGGCCCGCAGCCGCGCGACTACAGCCAGCGGACCCCGAAGAAGATGAAGGCGGCCGCCCTGCGCGGCGCGCTGTCCGACCGGGCCCGGCACGGCCGCATCCACGTGGTCAGCGCCCTGGCGAGCGGCGACGTCCCGTCCACCAAGACGGCCGTCTCGCTGCTCAGCGCGATCAGCACCCGCAGCCATGTACTCGTGGTGGCCGAGCGTTCCGACGAGGTGAGCTGGAAGTCGCTGCGCAACGCGCAGACCGTGCACATGCTCAGCCCCGGCCAGCTCAACACCTACGACGTGCTGATCAGCGACGACATCGTCTTCACCGAGTCCGCGCTGCAGGCCTTCCTCGCGCCGACCCCGAAGGGCCGCCGGGCCAAGGCCCGCGCCACGTCGGGCGAGGCCGGCGGCGCGACGCCGGGCGAGGATCTCGCTCCCCACCAGATCGACAGTGACGTGCCGTCGGTCGTCCAGGCTGCTGAAACTGACCACACTTCGGAGGGCTCGGCATGAGCGACCTGACCGATCCCCGCGACATCCTGCTCTCGCCGGTCATCTCCGAGAAGAGCTACGGCCTGCTCGACGAGAACAAGTACACCTTTCTCGTCCGCCCGGACGCCAACAAGACCCAGATCAAGATTGCGGTCGAGAAGGTCTTCGGGGTCAAGGTGAGCGACGTGAACACGCTGAACCGGCAGGGCAAGCGCAAGCGCACGCGGCTGGGCTTCGGCCAGCGCGCGAACAGCAAGCGGGCGATCGTGACGCTGCGCGAGGGCCGCATCGAGATCTTCGGGGGCCCGGTCTCCTAGCGGAGGTCGGAGCACCGTAGGAGGAGAGACAGACATGGGCATCCGTAAGTACAAGCCGACGACGCCGGGCCGCCGCGGCTCGTCCGTCGCCGACTTCGTCGAGGTCACCCGCGACACCCCCGAGAAGTCGCTGACCCGTCCACTGCACAACAAGGGCGGTCGCAACTCCTACGGTCGGGTCACCACCCGGCACCAGGGTGGCGGTCACAAGCGCGCGTACCGCGTGATCGACTTCCGCCGGCACGACAAGGACGGCGTGCCGGCCAAGGTTGCGCACATCGAGTACGACCCGAACCGCACCGCCCGCATCGCGCTGCTGCACTACGCCGACGGCGAGAAGCGCTACATCGTGGCGCCGAAGGGCCTGAAGCAGGGTGACGTCGTGGAGGCCGGCCCGAACGCCGACATCAAGGCCGGCAACGCGTTGCCGCTGCGCAACATCCCGACCGGTACCACCGTGCACAACATCGAGATGCGGCCCGGCGGCGGCGCGAAGATCGCCCGTTCCGCCGGTACGAGTGTCCAGCTCGTCGCCAAGGACGGGCCGTTCGCCCAGCTGCGTATGCCGTCCGGGGAGATCCGCAACGTCGACCTGCGCTGCCGCGCCACGGTCGGCGAGGTGGGCAACGCCGAGCAGTCCAACATCAACTGGGGCAAGGCCGGCCGGATGCGCTGGAAGGGCAAGCGCCCGTCCGTCCGCGGTGTCGCCATGAACCCGGTCGACCACCCGCACGGTGGTGGTGAGGGCAAGACCTCCGGTGGGCGCCACCCGGTGAACCCGGCCGGCAAGCCCGAGGGCCGCACCCGTCGCCGCAAACCCAGTGACGCGATGATCGTCCGCCGCCGCAAGACCAACAAGAAGCGCTAGGGGTAAGCAGCGATGCCGCGCAGCCTGAAGAAGGGTCCTTTCGTCGACGACCACCTCCTGAAGAAGGTGGACGCTCAGAACGACAAGGGGACCAAGACCGTCATCAAGACCTGGTCGCGTCGCTCGACGATCATCCCCGACATGCTGGGGCACACGATCGCCGTGCACGACGGCCGCAAGCACGTGCCCGTGTTCGTGACGGAGTCGATGGTCGGGCACAAGCTCGGCGAGTTCGCCCCCACGCGTACCTTCCGCGGTCACGTCAAGGACGACCGGAGGGCCCGACGTGGCTGAGAACAAGACCCGTCACCTGGCTGCCGACTCGGCACTGGCCCAGGTGCGCTACCTGCGCATGACCCCGACCAAGTGCCGTCGCGTCATCGACCTGGTGCGCGGCATGGACGTGCAGGAAGCGCTCGACCAGCTGCGCTTCCAGCCGCAGGCTGCCAGCGAGCCGGTCGCCAAGGTCATCGCGAGCGCTGCCGCCAACGCCGAGAACAACGCGCAGCTGGACCGGTCCTCGCTCTACATCAGCCAGGCCTACGTCGACGAGGGGCCGACCCTGAAGCGGTTCCGCCCCCGCGCCCAGGGCCGCGCCTACCGCATCCGCAAGCGCACGAGCCACATCACGGTGGTCGTCTCGATCCGTCCCAGCGACGGCAAGAGCCACCTGGCCACCACGACCAAGAAGGCAGGTGCCCGCTAGTGGGTCAGAAGGTCAACCCCCACGGGTTCCGGCTCGGGATCACGACCGATTGGGTCTCCCGCTGGTACGCCGACAAGAACTACGCGGACTACGTCAAGGAGGACGTCGCGATCCGCCGCCTGATGGGCAAGGGCATGGAGCGCGCCGGCATCTCCAAGGTGGAGATCGAGCGCACCCGTGACCGTGTCCGGGTGGACATCCACACGGCGCGCCCCGGCATCGTCATCGGCCGTCGTGGCGCCGAGGCCGACCGTATCCGCGGCGACCTCGAGAAACTGACCGGCAAGCAGGTCCAGCTCAACATCCTCGAGGTCAAGAACCCTGAGTCCGACGCGCAGCTGGTCGCACAGGGCGTCGCCGAGCAGCTCTCGAGCCGCGTCAGCTTCCGCCGTGCGATGCGCAAGTCGATGCAATCGGCGATGAAGAACCCCGGCGTCAAGGGCATCCGGGTGCAGTGCGCCGGCCGGCTCGGCGGTGCCGAGATGAGCCGCTCGGAGTTCTACCGCGAGGGCCGCGTCCCGCTGCACACGCTGCGCGCGAACATCGACTACGGCATCTACGAGGCCAAGACCACCTTCGGCCGCATCGGCGTGAAGGTCTGGATCTACAAGGGCGATGTCGTGCAGAGCCGGGTCGAGCGGGAGCAGCAGGAGGCCGAGCAGCGCCAGCTGCGCCGCGACCGGCCGGCCCGCCGCGGGCCGCGCTCCGGCTCCACCGGGACCACCGCCGGCGGCACCGATGCCGGCCGGCAGGCCGAGACCCCGGGCGCGCCGCAGACCGACGGAGACGTCGTGTTGCCGACCGCCGAGCCGGCCCTGGCCGACGCCCCGGTCGAGCGTTCCGCCGACGTGGCCCAGACGCCCGCGGTCCCGGCGACCGAGACGGCTGTGCAGGCGGCCCCGGGGGGCACGTCCGACCCGAGCCGCACCGGCGCCGAGCGCGAGGAGCCTTCGGAGGTCCGCTCCGGCGGGCGTCCCGAGAGCGCCGGCGCGAACCCCGCCGGCGAGACGCCCGACGTCGCCACCCAGGGCGAGCCGGCTCCCGCCAACAACCCGACTCAGCCCGCGCCCGCGGCGGAGACGGCCGACCCGGACCAGGAGGCCTGACCATGCTGATCCCCCGCAG
Source organism: Mycobacteriales bacterium (assembly GCA_040902655.1). Lineage (NCBI taxonomy): Bacteria > Bacillati > Actinomycetota > Actinomycetes > Mycobacteriales > Mycobacteriales bacterium. Next base: position 38,790 of record JBBDWV010000002.1, on the reverse strand, counting down.
GGTCAAGCACCGCAAGCAGCACCACCCGGACCGCAGCGGTGCGGCCAAGGGCGGTACGTCGCTGGCGTTCGGCGAGTACGGCATCCAGGCCCTCGAGTCGGCCTACCTCACCAACCGCCAGATCGAGTCCGCGCGTATCGCGATGACCCGCCACATCCGCCGTGGCGGAAAGGTCTGGATCAACGTCTACCCCGACCGCCCGCTCACCAAGAAGCCCGCAGAGACCCGCATGGGCTCCGGCAAGGGCTCCCCCGAGTGGTGGGTCGCCAACATCAAGCCGGGTCGCGTGCTGTTCGAGCTCGCCGGTCCGCCGGAGCCGCTGGCCCGAGAGGCCATGCGCCGTGCCATGCACAAGCTGCCGATGAAGTGCCGCTTCATCACGCGTGAGGTGAGTGACTGATGGCCGAGACCACTGCGGCCGAGATCCGCGACCTGAACGACGAGGAGCTGGTCCGCCGGCTCGCCGAGTCGAAGGAGGAGCTGTTCAACCTGCGCTTCCAGGTCGCGACCGGCCAGCTGGACAACAACCGCCGGCTGCACCACGTGCGCCGCGACATCGCGCGCCTCTACACGGTCATGCGCGAGCGCGAGCTCGGCATCGTCCGGGAGACCTCTGACGGCGGTGCCGCATGACCGAAGCCAATGACACTCGAGTGGGGAACGGGATGACCCAGACCACGGCCGACGTTGACACCGCGGGGAGCCGCGGCTTCCGCAAGACCCGCGAGGGCCTGGTGGTCAGCGACAAGATGGACAAGACCGTCGTCGTCGCCGTCGAGGACCGCGTGCAGCATCCGCTGTACAAGAAGACCCTGCGCCGCACCAGCAAGCTCAAGGCGCACGACGAGCAGAACGCCTGCGGCGTCGGCGACCGCGTTCTCCTGATGGAGACCCGTCCGCTGTCGGCCACCAAGCGCTGGCGCGTCGTCGAGGTCCTCGAGAAGGCGAAGTGACCATGCGGTTGCGGCGCTAGTCGCCTGGTCGTACGGAACAGAAGTCAGCGCCGCCGCAGGGCGGTACAGAGCTGGACCCAGGTCCCGCAGGGGAAACCGGATCCGAAGGAGAACAAGTGATCCAGCAGGAGTCGCGACTGCGCGTCGCCGACAACACGGGTGCCAAGGAGATCCTCTGCATCCGGGTGCTCGGCGGCTCGGGTCGGCGCTACGCCGGCATCGGCGACATCATCGTGGGCACCGTGAAGGACGCCCTTCCCGGCGCGGGCGTCAAGAAGGGCGACGTCGTGAAGGCGGTCATCGTCCGGACCGTCAAGGAGCGGCGCCGTCCCGACGGCTCCTACATCCGCTTCGACGAGAACGCCGCCGTCCTGATCAAGGACGGCGGGGACCCGCGCGGCACCCGGATCTTCGGCCCGGTGGGGCGTGAGCTGCGCGACAAGCGCTTCATGAAGATCATTTCGCTCGCACCGGAGGTGCTGTAGCCATGGCCGGACTGTTCGTGAAGAAGGGCGACACCGTCCTCGTCCTCAGCGGGAAGGACCGCGGTCTCCAGGGGCGGGTCATCTCCGCCAGCCCCGACACGCAGCGCGTGCTGGTCGAGGGGGTCAACCGGGTCAAGAAGCACACCAAGATCACCCAGTCGGCGCGCGGCTCCCAGCAGGGCGGCATCGTGACGACGGAGGCACCGGTGCACGTGTCCAACGTGCAGGTCGTGTGCGCCAACTGTGGAAAGGCCGCCCGCGTCGGCCACCGCCGTAGTGACGCCGACGAGTACGGCAAGACCCACAGCGTCCGCGTCTGCAAGCGCTGCAACGGAGACATCTGATGACCGAGACCACCACCGCCCGGGAGATGCCGCGGCTGAAGGCGCGCTACCGCAGCGAGATCAAGCCGGCACTGACCGAGCAGTTCTCGTTGTCCAACCCCATGCAGGTGCCCGGCGTCGTCAAGGTCGTCGTCAACATGGGCGTCGGCGACGCGGCCAAGGACTCCAAGCTCATCGACGGTGCTCTCCGCGACCTCACGGCCATCACCGGCCAGAAGCCGCAGTTGCGTCGCGCCACCAAGTCGATCGCGCAGTTCAAGCTGCGTGAGGGCATGCCGATCGGCGCGAAGGTCACCCTGCGCGGGGACCGGATGTGGGAGTTCCTCGACCGGCTGGTCACCATCGCGCTGCCGCGCATCCGTGACTTCCGCGGCCTGTCACCCAGGCAGTTCGACGGCAACGGCAACTACACCTTCGGGCTGACCGAGCAGTCGATGTTCCACGAGATCGACATCGACAAGGTCGACCGCACCCGTGGCATGGACATCACCGTCGTGACCACCGCCGCCACCGACGACGAGGGCCGCGCGCTGCTGCGGGCGCTCGGCTTCCCGTTCAAGGAGAGTTAGAGATGGCCAAGAAGGCCCTGGTCCAGAAGGCTGCCAAGAAGCCCAAGTTCGCGGTGCGCGGTTACACCCGCTGCAACCGCTGCGGCCGTCCGCGTGCGGTCTTCCGCACGTTCGGCCTGTGTCGCATCTGCGTCCGGGAGATGGCCCACGCCGGCCAGCTCCCCGGCGTCACCAAGTCCTCCTGGTAACACCCCCCGACGTTTCTCGCTGCGCTCAAAACGCCGCGGGGACCCCGTCCCACGTCACAGGTCCACCCGGAAACCATGACGAGAGAGGCCAACAGGCCAACGGAATGAGCACCTCATGACCATGACCGACCCGATCGCCGACATGCTGACGCGCGTCCGCAACGCCAACTCGGCGTATCACGACCGCGTGTCCATGCCGTCGAGCAAGATCAAGACGCACATCGCGGAGATCCTCCAGCAGGAGGGCTACATCGCTGGCTGGGCCGTCGAGGACGGGGAGAAGGGCAAGATCCTTTCCATCGACCTCAAGTACGGCCCCAACCGCGAGCGCTCGATCGCCGGTGTGCGCCGGGTGTCCAAGCCGGGCCTGCGGGTGTACGCCAAGGCCGGCCAGCTGCCCAAGGTCCTCGGCGGGCTCGGTGTCGCGATCATCTCGACGTCGTCCGGTCTGCTCACCGACCGGCAGGCCAACAAGAAGGGCGTAGGCGGAGAAGTCCTCGCCTACGTCTACTAGTCGGCGGAAGTCAGGAGACAAGACATGTCCCGTATCGGCCGCCTTCCCATCCCGGTCCCCAGCGGCGTCGAGGTCACCCTCGACGGCCAGTCGGTGACCGTGAAGGGCCCCAAGGGCACCCTGTCGCACACCGTCCCCGCGCCGATCACGATCGAGCGCGCCGAGGAGGGCACCCTGCTCGTCGCCCGACCGGACGACGAGCGCGAGTCGCGCAGCCTGCACGGCCTGACCCGTAGCCTGGTCGCCAACATGGTCACCGGCGTCACCGACGGCTACGCCAAGGCAATGGAGATCCGCGGCGTCGGCTACCGCGTCGCCGCCAAGGGCAGCAACCTCGAGTTCGCCCTCGGCTACAGCCACCCGGTGCCCGTCGAGGCGCCGGAGGGCATCAGCTTCGAGGTGCAGAGCCCGACGAAGTTCGTCGTGCGCGGCATCGACAAGCAGAAGGTCGGCGAGGTGGCCGCGAACATCCGCAAGCTTCGCAAGCCCGACCCGTACAAGGGCAAGGGTGTCCGCTACGAGGGCGAGCAGATCAAGCTCAAGGTCGGGAAGACGGGTAAGTAGACGATGGCAACCACACGAGGTATCTCTGCGCTGCGGCGCATCGGCAAGGCCCGGCGCCATTTCCGCGTGCGCAAGCGCGTCACCGGCACCCCGGCGCGTCCGCGGCTGGTCGTCACCCGCTCCTCGCGGCACATCACGGCCCAGGTCGTGGACGACACCGCCGGGCACACGCTGGTCAGCGCGTCGACCCTCGAGGCGGACCTGCGGGCCGCCAAGGCCGGCGGCGAGAGCGACAAGAGCGCCCTGGCCCGCCAGGTCGGCGCACTCGTGGCGGCCCGCGCAAAGGAGAGGGGTGTCGGTGCCGTCGTCTTCGACCGCGGTGGCAACGCCTACCACGGCCGGATCGCAGCGTTGGCCGACGCCGCCCGCGAGAACGGCCTGGAGTTCTGATGACCCACCACACGTACGCAACTGAGATGAGGAACCTCTGATGCCAGGACCCCAGCGCTCGGGCGCCGGCGGCTCGGGCGGTCGTGACAGCCGCGACGGCGGTCGGGGCGGCCGCGGCGGTGCCGAGAAGAGCAACCACATCGAGCGCGTCGTCGCGATCAACCGTGTCGCCAAGGTCGTCAAGGGCGGCCGGCGCTTCAGCTTCACCGCGCTGGTCGTCGTCGGCGACGGAGACGGCCAGGTCGGCGTCGGCTACGGCAAGGCCAAGGAGGTGCCGGCCGCCATCGCCAAGGGCGTGGAGGAGGCCAAGAAGCACTTTTTCCGCGTGCCGCGCATCGGTGCGACCATCCCCCACCCGATCCAGGGTGAGGCGGCGGCCGGTGTCGTGCTGCTCAAGCCGGCCAGCCCCGGTACCGGCGTCATCGCCGGCGGACCGGTGCGGGCCGTGCTCGAGTGCGCCGGCATCCACGACGTCCTGTCCAAGTCGCTCGGGTCCTCGAACCCGATCAACATCGTGCATGCGACGGTGGCGGCGCTGCAGGGCCTGGTGCGTCCGGAGGAGATCGCCGCGCGTCGCGGCCTGACTCTCGAGCAGGTCGCGCCCGCCGCGATGCTGCGGGCCCGCGCTGCGGGTCTGTCGACCACCGGGGTCGGTGCCTGATGGCGCGCCTGAAGGTCACCCAGATCAAGTCCGGGATCGGCGGCAAGCAGAACCAGCGCGACACCTTGCGCTCGCTCGGCCTGAAGCGGATCTCCGACACCGTCGTCAAGGAGGACCGTCCCGAGATCCGCGGGATGGTCCAGACCGTCACCCACCTGGTGACGGTCGAGGAGGTCGAGTAGTCCATGACCGAGACCAGCACCGAGACTCCAGCCGGGCCGCAGAGCGCCGGCTCGCCGCTGTCCCCCATGAGCGGCTCGCCGCTGTCCCCCATGAGCGGCTCGCCGCTGAAGGTCCACCACCTGCGGCCGGCCCCCGGCGCCAAGAAGGCGAAGACCCGCGTCGGCCGAGGTGAGGCCGGCAAGCGGGGCAAGACCGCCGGTCGCGGGACCAAGGGCACCAAGGCGCGCTACCAGGTGCCGGCCGCCTTCGAGGGCGGGCAGATGCCGCTGCACATGCGACTGCCCAAGCTCAAGGGCTTCAAGAACCGCTTCCGCACCGAGTACCAGGTGGTCAACCTCGACAAGATCGTCGAGCGCTTTCCCGAGGGCGGCACCATCACGGTGGACGACCTCGTCGACAAGGGTCTGGTCCGCGACGACAGGCTGGTCAAGGTGCTCGGCGACGGGGACCTGGCCGTGGCCGTGCAGGTGACGGCGCACGCGTTCTCCGCGTCGGCGCGGGAGAAGATCACCGCTGCCGGCGGGACCGCCACCACGCTGTAGCCGCAGCGCCGCCTGCGGCCTCGCCGCCCGCTCTCGGCGCCTGCGCGGCCCGGAAGTCCGGTTCGGGGCGGCTGTTACAGTCGCCGTGCGGGCAGCTCGCCTGCCCTATCCGGATCGCGCCCGCCCCTGACCGACCCCCGCCCCCGCAGCGCCCGGCGCTCCGGGAGCTCACGACCCGCCCGTGCCCGCACGGACGGACGCCAGGAGGAGCCGTGCTCACCGCCTTCGGTCGGGCCTTCAAGACGCCCGACCTGCGCCGGAAGATCCTCTTCACGCTGTCCATCATCGCGATCTACCGGCTCGGGTCGTTCATCCCGGGGCCGGGCGTCTCCTACGTGGCGATCCAGCGTGCCCTCGAGAGCGCGGAGGGCAATTCGCTGTACGGGTTGGTCAACCTGTTCAGTGGCGGGGCGCTCCTGCAGCTGTCGATCTTCGCGCTCGGGATCATGCCGTACATCACGGCATCGATCATCTTCCAGCTCCTCGTGGTGGTGATCCCCCGCCTGGAGGAGCTGAAGAAGGAGGGGCAGGCCGGCCAGGCCAAGATCACGCAGTACACCCGCTACCTCACGGTCGCACTGGCGGTGCTTCAGTCGACCGGCATCATCGCGCTGGCCCGCTCGGGGCGGCTGTTCCCGGACCCCAGCATCCGGGTGATCCCGGACGACTCGCTGGTCCGCGTCCTGTTGCTGATCCTCACCATGACGGCCGGCACCGCCGTCATCATGTGGCTCGGCGAGCTGATCACCGACCGAGGCGTCGGCAACGGCATGTCGGTGCTGATCTTCACCTCGATCATCAGCTCGATCCCGGGGCAGGGCGTCCGGCTCTACCAGAGTGAGAACGGCCCGTTCACGGTCATCGCCATCGCGCTGCTCGCGCTCATCGTCATCACCCTGGTCGTCTACGTCGAGCAGGCCCAGCGCCGCATCCCGGTGCAGTACGCCAAGCGCATGATCGGCCGACGCGCCTACGGCGGCACCTCCACGTACATCCCGCTGAAGGTCAACCAGGCCGGCATCATCCCGGTGATCTTTGCGAGTTCGCTGCTCTACCTGCCGCAGCTGCTCAGCAATGTCTGGACGGGCAACGCGACCTTCACCCGCATCATCAACACCTACCTGGTCGACCCGGGAAATCCGGTCTACCTGCTGATCTACTTCGGCCTGATCGTCTTCTTCACGTTCTTCTACGTGGCGATCACCTTCAACCCGGTCGAGGTCAGCGACAACATGAAGAAGTACGGCGGCTTCATCCCCGGCATCCGCCCCGGCCGGGCCACCGCCGAGTACCTCGACTACATCCTGTCGCGGGTCACCTCCTTCGGCGCCGTCTACCTCGGCCTGGTCGCCGTCCTGCCGTACATGCTGTTCGGGCTGACCGGCGCCGGTGACCAGATCCCGTTCGGCGGGGCAGCTGTCCTGATCATCGTCGGCGTCGGACTGGAGACGGTGAAGCAGGTCGAGAGCCAGCTCATGCTGCGCAACTACGAAGGTTTCCTGCGCTAGTGCGCCTCGTCCTGGTCGGGCCCCCCGGAGCGGGCAAGGGGACCCAGGCCCAATACATCGCCGAGCACTGCGTTGTGCCCAAGATCTCGACGGGAGACATCTTTCGGGCGAACGTCAGCCAGGGCACCCCGCTGGGCGTGCAGGCCAAGGCCTTCATGGACCGCGGTGACCTGGTGCCGGACGACGTCACCATCGAGATGGTCCGCAACCGGCTGACCGAGCCGGACGCCGCCCGCGGCTTCCTGCTCGACGGCTTCCCGCGCACCGTGCCGCAGGCCGAGACGCTGGAGGACATCCTGCGCGACACGGCGCAGACCAAGCTCGACGTCGTGCTCGAGCTGGTCGTCGACGACGACGAGGTGATCCGGCGGCTGTCCGGCCGGCGCACCTGCCGGACCTGCAACCACATCTGGCACGTCGACTTCGACCCGCCGCAGGAGCCGGGCGTCTGCGACCTGGACAACGGCGAGCTCTACCAGCGCGACGATGATCAGGCCGAGACGATCGCGAACCGGCTCGAGGTCTACGCCGAGTCGACCGCACCGCTGGTGTCCTTCTACGCCGGGCGCGGGCTGCTCGTCGGCATCGACGCCACCGGTCCGGTGGACGACGTCACTCAGCGGGCCATCGACGCGCTGCGGCCGTTCGAGCACGGACCCCACCCGCACCCGGCCTGATGGGCCGCGGCACCCGGCGTCCCCGCGGGGTGACCATCAAGACCGGCGAGCAGGTCGCGCTCATGCGCGCCGCCGGCCTGGTCGTCGCCCGCACGCTCGAGCGGCTCGCCGCCGCCGTGCGCCCCGGCGTCACCACCGGCGAGCTGGACCGCCTCGCCGAGCAGTCGATCCGCGCCGAGGGCGCCGTCCCGTCCTTCCTCGGCTACCACGGCTTCCCCGGCTCGATCTGCGCCTCCGCAGGCGCCGAGGTCGTCCACGGCATCCCCTCGGACGAGCGGGTGCTGCGCGAGGGTGAGCTGCTCAGCATCGACTGCGGCGCCATCCTGGGCGGCTGGCACGGCGACGCGGCGGTGACGGTGCCGGTCGGGGAGTGCAGCCCGGAGCTGCTGGCGCTCTCGCGGGTGACCGAGGAGGCGCTCTGGGCGGGGCTCGCGGCGGTGCGTCCGGGCGGGCGGTTGTCCGACATCGGCCACGCGGTGGAGAGCGTCGTACGTCCGCACGGCTACGGCCTGCTCGAGGACTACACCGGCCACGGCATCGGGACGTCAATGCACGAGCCGCCGAACGTGCCGAACCTCGCGCCGAGAGGGTCCGGCCACGGCATGGCGCTCGAACCCGGCCTCGTGCTGGCGGTCGAGCCGATGGCCACCCTCGGGATGCCGGACGTCGTCGAACTCGAGGACGGCTGGACGGTGGTCACCGCCGACGGCCGGCAGGCCGCCCACTGGGAGCACACGGTGGCCGTGACCCCGCAGGGGCCGTGGGTGCTCACGGCGCTGGACGGCGGCGCCGGCCGCCTCGGCACACCGACGTGACCGGTACCTCGTTTGTGATCGGCCGCAGACGGACGTAGACTGCTCCTTCGGACTGCGCTCCGGGGTCACGTCATGCCCGCGCGCAGGGAGGCAATCAGCTTCCCGCCTGCACCAGCACCATCCTGCACGCACACAGTGACACGAACACAGTGACACGAACACAGCCGGATCCGCCTTAGACGAAACAGAGGACATGCCGAAGAAGGACGGGGCCATCGAGATCGAGGGCCGTGTGGTCGAGCCGCTGCCCAACGCGATGTTCCGGGTGGAGCTGGAGAACGGCCACAAGGTCCTGGCCCACATCAGCGGCAAGATGCGGCAGCACTACATCCGCATCCTCCCCGAGGACCGCGTGGTCGTGGAGCTCTCGCCCTACGACCTGACCCGCGGCCGCATCGTCTACCGCTACAAGTAGATCAGGCTGAGATGCCCAAGGAAGGCGAACAGTGAAGGTCAAGCCCAGCGTCAAGCCGATCTGCGACAAGTGCAAGGTCATCCGTCGCAACGGCCGCGTCATGGTCATCTGCAGCTCCACCGCGCGGCACAAGCAGCGGCAGGGCTAGCAGCAGGCCAGCGCACCCTCGCGCTCCACCCGTCTCAGCCGAGGCGGAACCACCGGTCGGAGGCCGGTGCCCTGCTCATCGAGCATCAGGCATGGCAGGGACGGATGCGCCTCAGACCTCCGCGTACAGGAAGAGAGAACCAGCCCGCATGGCACGTCTTGCCGGCGTCGACCTCCCCCGCGAGAAGCGGCTCGAGATCGCGCTCACCTACATCTTCGGGATCGGTCGCACCCGGGCCCAGGAGACTCTGGCGCAGACCGGCGTCAGCCCGGACGTCCGCGTGAAGGACCTCTCCGACGAGGACCTGGTCACGCTTCGTGACTGGATCGACACGAACTACAAGGTCGAGGGTGACCTCCGCCGCGAGATCGCGAGCGACATCCGCCGCAAGATCGAGATCGGCTCCTACCAGGGCATCCGGCACCGCCGCGGCCTGCCGGTCCACGGCCAGCGCACGCACACCAACGCGCGGACCCGCAAGGGTCCGAAGAAGACCGTCGCCGGCAAGAAGAAGCCGAAGAAATAGTGGCGACCCGCTCAGCGCAGCTCGTCATCGACCACCTCAGCTTGGAGAAGTACTGATGCCCCCCAAGACCCGTACCGGCACCGGCGTCAAGAAGGTCCGGCGCAAGGAGAAGAAGAACATCGCGCACGGGCAGGCCCACATCAAGTCGACGTTCAACAACACCATCGTCTCGATCACCGACCCGCAGGGCAACGTCATCAGCTGGGCCTCCGCCGGTCACGTCGGCTTCAAGGGCTCGCGCAAGTCGACACCGTTCGCCGCTCAGATGGCGGCCGAGAACTGCGCCCGCAAGGCGCAGGAGCACGGCATGAAGAAGGTCGACGTCTTCGTGCGGGGTCCCGGCTCCGGCCGCGAGACCGCGATTCGCTCCCTGCAGGCCGCCGGCCTCGAGGTGGGCGCGATCCAGGACGTCACCCCCGTGCCGCACAACGGCTGCCGCCCCCCGAAGCGCCGGAGGGTCTGACCTCCATGAACTCTGCCCCCGCCCGTACGGCTCGGCCCGATCAGACAAGGACCTCCTAGACATGGCCCGCTACACCGGCGCCGACTGCCGCCGCTGCCGTCGCGAGAAGATGAAGCTCTTCCTCAAGGGCAGCAAGTGCGAGTCGCCGAAGTGCCCGATCGAGATCCGCCCCTACCCGCCGGGTGAGCACGGCCGCGGCCGCACCAAGGACTCCGAGTACCTCCTGCAGAAGCGCGAGAAGCAGAAGTGCGCGCGCATCTACGGCGTGCTCGAGAAGCAGTTCCGCGGCTACTACGAGGAGGCGAACAAGAAGACCGGCAAGACCGGTGAGAACCTGCTGATCATCCTCGAGAGCCGGCTGGACAACGTCGTCTACCGGGCCGGCTTCGCGACCTCCCGGGACCACGCCCGGCAGGCCGTCCGGCACGGCCACGTGCTGGTCAACGGCAAGAAGGTCGACATCCCGTCGTTCCGGGTCTCCCCGAGCGACATCGTCGAGATCCGCCCGAAGAGCCGCGAGCTGACGCCGTACGTCATCGCCCGCGAGACCGCCGGTGACCGCCCGACGCCGGCGTGGATGGAGGTCCTCGCCTCGCAGATGCGGGTCCTCGTGCACAACCTCCCGGCCCGCCAGGTGATCGACACTCCGGTCCAGGAGCAGCTGATCGTCGAGCTCTACAGCAAGTAACAGGCCGCGGCCGGAGCACCTCTCAGGGGCTCCGGGCGTCGCCGCACGTCCGCACCACAGTTCTGGCACCACCTTGTTCCGGCACCGCAGCGGACTCGCCACCCGCTGCACCCCTCGCGAGGTCATATGGCGGACCTCGCGGAACGTCCTGAAGGGACACCACGTGCTCATCGCACAGCGCCCCACCCTCACCGAGGAGCCCGTCTCCGAGAACCGCTCGCGCTTCGTCCTCGAGCCGCTCGAGCCCGGCTTCGGCTACACCCTCGGGAACTCCCTCCGCCGCACCCTGCTGTCCTCCATCCCCGGCGCTGCGGTCACCAGCATCCGGATCGACGGCGTCCTGCACGAGTTCACCACCGTGCCGGGCGTCAAGGAGGACGTGACGGACCTGATCCTGAACCTCAAGGAGCTGGTCGTGTCGTCCGAGAGCGACGAGCCGGTCGTGATGTACCTGCGCAAGCAGGGGCCCGGCCCGGTCACCGCCGCGGACATCGCGCCCCCCGCGGGCGTGGAGGTGCACAGTCCCGACCTGCACCTGGCCACCCTCAACAGCAAGGGCCGGCTCGAGATCGAGCTGACCGTCGAGCGCGGTCGCGGCTATGTCTCGGCCGTGCAGAACAAGCAGGCCGGCCAGGAGATCGGCCGCATCCCGGTGGACTCCATCTACTCGCCGGTCCTGAAGGTGACCTACAAGGTCGAGGCCACCCGCGTCGAGCAGCGCACCGACTTCGACAGGTTGATCCTCGACGTCGAGACCAAGGCCGGGATGAGCCCCCGCGACGCGGTGGCCAGCGCAGGCAAGACGCTGGTCGGTCTGTTCGGCCTGGCGCAGGAGCTCAACGAGCAGGCCGAGGGCATCGACATCGGCCCGTCGCCGACCGACGCCGCCCTGGCCGCCGACCTCGCGCTGCCGATCGAGGAGATGGACCTGACCGTCCGCTCCTACAACTGCCTCAAGCGCGAGGGCATCCACTCGGTCGGGGAGCTGGTCTCCCGCTCCGAGGCCGACCTGCTCGACATCCGCAACTTCGGCGCGAAGTCGATCGACGAGGTCAAGGTCAAGCTGCACTCGATGGGCCTGGCCCTGAAGGACAGCCCGCCCGGGTTCGACCCGAGCCAGGTCGTGAACACCTGGGGCGCCGACGAGACCGTCAGCGCCGCCAGCGACATCGACGACAACGGCGATCCCGGCTTCGCCGAAACCGAGCAGCTCTAGGCACGTAGTACGACCCTTGCGTCATGCTGGGCCCCGCCTGCGGCGGGCCGCTCAGCATGACGCAAGGGGCAACAGGCAGGGCCGCGGCGACCGCCGACGCGCCCCCACGGAGCTCCCGCTCCCGCACCTGAGAAGAGAAGGACATGCCCACTCCCGCCAAGGGCCCGCGCATGGGCGGCAGCCCGGCGCACGAGCGGCTGATGCTCGCCAACCTCGCAACCGCGCTGTTCGAGCACGGCCGGATCACCACCACCGAGGCCAAGGCCAAGCGGCTGCGCCCCTACGCCGAGCACCTGATCACCTTCGGCCGGCGCGGCGACCTGCACGCCCGTCGCCAGGTGCTCAAGCGCCTGCGCGACAAGAGCGTCGTGCACACCCTGTTCGCCGAGATCGGCCCGCGTTACGCCGACCGCCCCGGTGGCTACACCCGCATCCTGAAGCTGGGCAACCGCAAGGGCGACAACGCGCCGATGGCGATCATCGAGCTGGTCGAGGCGCAGACCGTCGCACAGCAGGCCGTCGGTGAGGCCGAGCGGGCCCGCGGCACGCAGACGGCTCCGACGAAGGCGCCGACCGGCGCCACGCGGGAGTCCGCCGAGGCGCTCGCAGCCGAGAGCCCGACCGCGGCTGCCGTCGCGGCGCAGCCCGAGACCGACGAGGCTCCCGTCGCCGCCCTCCCGGACGCAGCCGACAGCGCCGCCTCGACGGACAGCCCGGACTTCCCGGACGAGGCCGTCACCAGCGAGCAGGCGCTCGCCGAGGACGACGCCGCTGCCGAGCAGTCTCCCGCCGACGAGACCCCGGCCAGCGAGCCAGCTGCCGAGGCCGGGCCGGCCGACGACGAGGGCACGAAGTAGCACCCGCACCTCCCGACGAGCCCGCCGCCCCCGCTGGGGGAGGCGGGCTCGCCCGCGTCCGGCACCCCGAGCCGGGCACGCTCCGGGTCCGGCTCGACCTCGCGTACGACGGCACGGACTTCAAGGGCTGGGCCCACCAGCCGGTGCACCGGACGGTGCAGGGGGTGCTCGAGCACGCGCTCGCCGTCGTCGTCCGCGCCGACCCGCCGCGGCTGACCGTCGCGGGGCGCACCGACGCGGGGGTGCACGCGCGCGGGCAGGTGGCGCACGTCGACCTGCCGGAGGCGCTCGCGGCCGACCCGCTGCTGCTGCGCCGGCTCAACGGCCTGCTGCCGCCGGACCTGCGGGTCCGCCGGACGAGCCTGGCGCCGGCCGGCTTCGACGCCCGTTTCTCGGCGCTGGCCCGCACCTACCGCTACCGGGTGGCCGACGGGCCGGAGGCGGTCGACCCGCTGCGCCGGGACGTGCTGGCCTGGCCGCGCCCGCTCGACCTCGTCGCGCTGCAGCAGGCGGCGGCGCCGATGCTGGGGGAGCACGACTTCGCGGCGTTCTGCAAGCGTCGTGAGGGGGCATCGACGGTCCGCGCGCTGCTCGGGCTGGAGTGGGTGCGCGAGGACGCCGGGCTGCTCGTGCTGACCATCACCGCGGACGCCTTCTGCCACTCCATGGTGCGCTCGGTCGTCGGGGCGATGCTGGCCGTCGGCGAGGGAAGGCGGGCGCCGCAGTGGCCGGCGTCACTGCTGGCCCTGCGGGCGCGGGCCACCGTCGTCGCCGTCGCCGCCCCGCACGGGCTGACGCTCGAGGCGGTCGCCTACCCACCGGACGACCAGCTGCTGTCCCGGCAGGCGGTCACCCGCGGCGGGCTGCGGAGGCTGACCGGCGATGCGCTGTAGCCGGAGCCCGGACGACTCCGCGCGCGAACGCGGCCGGGCCGGACACCCGAGGGTGCCCGGACCGGCCGGAGGCAGCTCGTCGACTACGCGCGGATGGCGGAGACGTCGAACTCCAGCGTGATCTTGTCGCTGACCATGACGCCGCCGGTCTCGAGCGGGGCGTTCCAGGTGATGCCCCAGTCCTTGCGGTTGATGACGGTCTTGCCCTCGAAGCCGGCGCGCACGTTGCCGTACAAGTCGGTGGCCACGCCGGTGTGCTCGAACTCGACGCTCACCGGGTTGGTGGTGCCCTTGATCGTCAGGTCACCGGTGAGCGCGAAGGTGCTCTCGCTCAGCACCTCGACGCCGGTGCTCCGGAAGGTGATCTCCGGGAAGGTCGGCGCGTCGAAGAACTCGTTGGTGCGCAGGTGCCCGTCGCGCTGCTCCTGGCGGGTGTTGATGCTGGCGACCTGGATCGTCACCTCGGCCGTGGAGGCAGTCGGGTTCTGCGCGTCGAGGTGCGCCTTGCCGTCGAACTGCTCGAAAGTGCCGCGGACCTTGGTGACCATTGCGTGCCGCGCGGTGAAGCCGATGCTGCTGTGCGTCGGGTCGATGACGTAGTCGCCGGTCAGCGCGGTGGGAGCGGTGGTGGGGGCAGTCATGGGATCTCCTCGAAGTTGTGCTTGCGTATGCAACTATCACTACGGCACAACTCGTTGAATTGTCAAATATTCCGCCGGCTGCGGGAACGGGTGTCGGGATCGGCGCACGGCGCGGCGGAAACTGCAGCCCGCGAGGACCTGCTCCGGCTTTGCCTGTCCGCTGCAGCCTCAGGTATCGTGGCCCGCTGTTGCGCGGCGCGGCGAGTTGACGTGTGCCCGGCGCGGCCCCGAAGACATCCTGAGAGAGCGGTTCCTGTGCGCACGTACACCCCGAAGCCCGGCGACATCACGCGTGCCTGGCACGTCATCGACGCCGAGGACATCGTGCTCGGCCGGCTCGCCAGCCAGGCGGCGCAGCTGCTGCGCGGCAAGCACAAGCCGTACTACGCGCCGCACCTGGACACCGGTGACTTCGTCGTCGTCGTCAACGCCGCCAAGGTCGCCATGACGGGCAACAAGGCCGCCCAGTCCACGGTCTACCGCCACTCCGGCTTCCCCGGTGGGCTCAAGCGCACCTCCTACGCCGACGTGCTCGCGACCCGCCCGGAGCGGATCGTCGAGAAGGCGATCAAGGGGATGCTCCCGCACAACACCCTGGGCCGGCAGATGCTGTCCAAGCTGAAGATCTACGCCGGGCCGACCCACCCGCACCAGGCCCAGTCGCCGGTGCCCTACGAGCTGAAGCAGGTTTCGCAGTGACCGCCCCCGCAGAGCTGATCCAGACCGTCGGCCGCCGCAAGGAGGCCGTCGTCCGCGTGCGCCTCGTCCCCGGCACCGGCCAGTACAAGCTGAACGGCCGCACCCTGGGGGAGTACTTCCCGAACAAGGTGCACCAGCAGGCCATCAACGAGCCGTTCGTCACGCTCGAGAAGGCCGAGCAGTACGACGTGATCGCCCGCCTGCACGGCGGCGGCATCAGCGGCCAGGCCGGCGCGCTGCGCCTCGGTATCGCCCGCGCGCTCATCGAGATCGAGCCCGAGGACCGGCCGGCCCTCAAGGCGCAGGGCTTCCTGACCCGCGACGCGCGGATCAAGGAGCGCAAGAAGTACGGCCTGAAGAAGGCCCGCAAGGCGCCCCAGTACAGCAAGCGCTAGTCCGCCTCCGGCGAGACAAGCGCCAGAGCGTCCGTCCCCGAGGCGGTCACCCGGACCGGGGTGGCCGCCTCGTGGCATGTCGAGAGGGATCTGCGATGGCACGGCTGTTCGGCACCGACGGCGTACGCGCCCGCGCCAACGGCGACGTCCTCACCCCCGAGCTGGCGCTCGCGGTGGCGCGCTCGGCGGCGCACGAGCTACTGGCCCGGCGGGACAAGACGGGCCGCCCGCTCGCGGTGATCGGCCGCGACACCCGCCCCTCGGGCCCGATGTTGGAGGCGGCCGCGGCGGCGGGCTTCGCCAGCGCGGGTGTGGACGTGCAGCTGCTCGGGGTGGTGCCGACACCGGTGGTCGCGCACGCCTGCGCCCGAGGCGGCGCCGACCTCGGGCTGGTCATCAGTGCCTCCCACAACCCGATGCCGGACAACGGGCTGAAGTTGTTCGGGCCCGGCGGCTGGAAGCTGCCCGACGAGGTCGAGGTGGCGCTCGAGGCGGGGCTGGGTGCGGCCCGGGAGCGTCCCACCGGCACCGGCCTCGGCGGTATCTCGGCTGCCTCGGACCCGGTGGCGTCCTATGTCGAGGGGTTGCTGGCGGCGCTGCCCGCGCGGCCGGCCGGCCTGAAGGTCGTCGTGGACTGCGCCCAGGGCGCGGCGTCGGTGCTCGCCCCCGAGGTGTACCGGTTGGCCGGCGCGGAGGTCGTGCCCATCGCCGCCGACGGCGACGGGGCGCGGATCAATGACGGCTGCGGCGCGACGCACCTGGAGCTGCTGCAGGCGGCGGTGGTCGAGCACGCCGCCGACCTGGGGCTCGCGCACGACGGCGACGCCGACCGCTGCCTGGCCGTCGATGCCGCCGGGACGGTCGTGGACGGCGACCAGCTGCTCGCGCTGCTGGCCGTGGCGTTGCACGAACGCGGCCGGTTGGCGGGCGACACCGTCGTGGCGACGGTGATGAGCAACCTGGGCTTCGTACGGGCGATGGACTCCCGCGGGATCACCGTGGTGCAGACGGCGGTCGGCGATCGCTATGTCCTCGAGGCCATGCGGGCCGGCGGGCACGTCCTCGGCGGCGAGCAGAGCGGGCACACCGTGCTGCTGGACCACGCCACGACCGGGGACGGGCTGCTCACCGGCCTCAGCGTGCTCGGCCGGATGGCCGAGACCGGGCAGTCGCTGGCCTCGCTGGCAGCGGTCATGACGCGGCTGCCGCAGGTGCTGGTCAACGTGCGGGCCGGCCGGACGCGGGCGCTGGACCCGGACGTGCTGGACGCGGTCGCGCGCGAGGAGGGGCTGCTCGGCGCGTCCGGCCGGGTGCTGTTGCGCCCGTCCGGGACCGAGCCGCTGGTCCGCGTGATGGTGGAGGCGGAGAGTGCGGAACAGGCGGACGGGGTGGCGCAGCGGCTCGCGGCGGTCGTCACAGGCTGAGCGGAGCGGCCACCCACCCCGCGCCCGCTGCCCCGCGCCCGCTGCCCCGCGTCCCCGTGGCGATCTTCTGGCGACTGGATCGGCAGCCGACGCGCCGGCGTGTCCGCTGCCGATCCAGTTCGCAGGAGATCAACTCCGGGCGGCTACGGTCCCCTGGGTGAAGAACCTGACTCGGGACGAGGCGCGGGAACGGGCTGCGACGCTGGAGGTCGCGTCGTACGACGTGCACCTGGACCTCACCGGTGGCGACGACGGCTTCGGCAGCACCTGCACCGTCCGGTTCCGCAGCCGGCCGGGTGCCGGAACCTTCGTCGAGCTGGACGGCGAGCTGGTCGAGGCGACCCTCAACGGCCGGCCCGTCGGGCCGCTTGTCGGCAACCGGCTGGCGCTGCCCGACCTGGTGGCCGACAACGTGCTGGTCGTACGCGCCCGCTGCTCCTACTCGCGTACCGGCGAGGGGCTGCACCGCTTCGTCGACCCGGTCGACGGCCTGACCTATCTATGGGCGCAGAGCTTCCTCGATGACGCACAGCGAATCTTCGCCTGCTTCGATCAGCCCGATCTCAAGGCGACGTTCACCTTGGCCGTGGATGCGCCGGTGGACTGGACCGTCGTCGGCAACACCCGCGGCACCCGCATCGGACAGCGCTGGACGTTCCCCCCGACCGAGCGGATCAGCACCTACCTCTTCACGCTCGCTGCCGGACCGTGGCACAGCACGTACCGCAATCATGACGGCATCGAGATGGGGCTGCACTGCCGGCGCTCGCTCTCGCCACACCTGGACGCCGACCTGGAGGAGCTGTTCGGCATCACCGCGCAGTGCATGGACTTCCAGCAGCAGACGTTCGGCCGGCCGTATCCGTTCGGCGACAGCTACGACCAGCTGTTCGTGCCGGAGTTCAACCACGGGGCGATGGAGAACCCCGGTGCCGTCACCTTCACCGAGGACCTCGTCTTCCGCTCCCGCGTCACGGAGGGAAAGCGTCGCAAGCGCGCCATGGTGATCGCGCACGAGATGGCGCACATGTGGTTCGGCGACCTCGTGACGATGCGCTGGTGGGACGACCTGTGGCTCAACGAGTCCTTCGCCGAGCTGATGGGGTTTCTGACCACCGAGCGGGTCACGCGGTTCGAGGGGGTGTGGGCCGACTTCAGCGCCACCCGCAAGGCCTGGGGCTACCGCGCCGACCAGCTGCCGAGTACGCACCCGGTGCAGGGCGACGTGCCCGACAGCCGCAGCGCGCTGTTGAACTTCGACGGCATCTCCTACGTCAAGGGGGCCTCGGTGCTGCGCCAGCTAATGGCGACCGTCGGCGATGACGCCTTCTTCGCCGGTGTGCGTGCCTACGTCGAGCGGCACGCCTTCGGCAACACCACCTTCGATGACCTGCTGGTCGAGCTGGAGCGGGCCGCTGGTCGCGACCTCGACGACTGGGCCCAGGCGTGGCTGCAGACCTCCGGGGTGAGCACGCTGCGTCCGGTGCTGAACGGCGCGGCCGGCGTGCAGCAGGACTCGCAGGTGCTGCGCCCGCACCGCATCGGCGTCGGCCTGTACGACCTGGCCGGCGACGCGCTGGTGCTGCGCGACCGGCTCGAGGTCGAGGTGACCGGGCAGCGCACGCCGCTGCCGGTCGAGCAGCGGCCGGACCTGCTGCTGCTCAACGACGGCGACCTGACCTTCGCCAAGGTGCGCTTCGACGACCGCTCCCTTGCGACGGTGCTGAGCGACCTGCGGCGGCTGCCCGACCCGCTCGCCCGGGCGCTGTGCTGGGCGTCGCTGTGGGACGCCTGCCGCGACGCCGAGCTGCCGGCGGCGGCGTTCGTACGGGCGGTGCTGGCCAACGTCGGTGGCGAGAGCGACTCGGCCGTCGTGGAAGCCCTGCTGGCGCAGGCCCGTACCGCAGCGACCCTCTACTCGAGCGACGGACCGGCCCTGCGTGCGCAGCTGGCGCAGGCCGCGTGGGCAGCCGCGCAGGAGGCGGCGCCGGGTAGCGACGGCCAGCTGTCGCAGGTCCGCGCGTTCGCCGCCGCCGCGGACGGCGAGCAGGCCCCGCGGCTGGAGGCGCTGCTGGACGGCAGCCGGATTCCGGAAGGTCTGGACGTCGACACCGAGCTGCGGTGGGCGCTGGTGGAGGCGCTGGCCGCTCTGGGCCGGCTGGACGAGGCGGCGATCGACGCGGAGCTGGCGCGGGACCGGACGGCGGCCGGGCAGCTGCACGCGCTGACCGCCCGCGCCGCCCGGCCATCTTCCGACGCCAAGGCCGCGGCGTGGCGGGCCGTCACCGGCGAAACCACGCTGTCCAACCACGAGAGTCGCTCGGTCGCAGCGGGTTTCTGGCAGCCGGGGCAGGACGAGCTGCTGCGGCTGTACGTGCAGCGCTACGTCGACGAGCTGCCGGACGTGTGGGTGGCGCGCACCCCGCAGGTAGCAGGATCTCTTGCCCAGCAGCTGTTCCCGTCCACGCTGGTCGAGCAGGACGTGCTCGACCGAACCGCCGTGCTGCTCGACGAGCGGCGTCCGGCTGGCCTGCGCCGTTTCGTCGCCGAGCAGCGGCACGACCTGGAGCGCGCCCTGCGGGCCCGGTCAGCCTGACCGGCGCAGCTCCGCCAGCTGCTCGCGCAGCCGGTCCGGCAGCCGGAGGCCTCGCAGCACCAGCCCCTTGCTGCTGACGTACGCGCGGTCCACGCTCGTGCCGTCGTCGAGCCGAAGGGAGATCCGCAGGTCGGCGTTCGGATCCGACTCGAAGCGCCAAGGCGCCGCGAGCAGCTGGTCCACCATGTCGCGCACGACCTCCGGGTCGTCCTCGCGGGCCAGCTCGGTGCGACCGTCCACCTGGCTGAGAAGGGAGATGGCCCCCGCGTGCTCGCGCAGACCAAGGAACAAGTCCGCGCCGGTGCTGGCCGAGGGTGGCGTATCGAGCTCGGCCGGATGCGTTCCCGGCAGGCGGTGCGGGCGCCGCGCCACCCACGTATTCACGTTGCCACTGCAGTGCTACCGAGGTAGCATCAAGGCATGAAGCTCAGCGTGAGTCTGCGGGACGAGGACGTTGCCGTGCTCGATGAGTACGTGCAGGCATCCGGCCTGAGATCCCGCTCAGCAGCGGTGCAGCACGCGATCAGACTCCTTCGCCACCCCGACCTCGAGCAGGACTACGCCGCGGCGTGGAGCGAGTGGGAGTCCTCCGGCGAGCAGTCCGCCTGGGAGTGCACGGCTGCCGACGGGTTGAGTGATGCTGCGCGGTGAGGTGCGTCTGACGGACCTCGAGCCTGTACGCGGCAGCGAGGCGAAAACGCGCCGCCCAGCCGTCATTGTGAGCAACAACAGTGCCAACGCGTCAGCCAGCCGATCGGGGAGCGGCGTCATCACCGTGGTGCCGGTGACGAGCAACGTCGCGCGGGTCTTCCCGTTCCAGACCCTGCTACCGGCCGACCGGACCGGACTGCGGGTCGACGCGAAGGCGCAGGTCGAGCAGGTCCGAGCCGTCACCGTGCTACGGGTCGGACCCGTCGTGGGACACGTGCCGGCGCAGGTCATGGCCGAACTCGACGAGGCGCTCCGCCTGCACCTGGAGCTGTAGCGACGAGGGTCGCCCAGGGGCCAGCACGCATCGCCCGCCAGACGCGGGCGCTGTCGGCCGGCCCGGACAGTCACCGCGCTCAGCCGCTGCGGTGCACAGCCGCCCCGCGCTCAGCCGCTGCCGACGCTGCCCTCGACGTCCGGCAGTTCGACGCCACCGCCACCACCGTCGCGCTCGTTGTCCTGGCGGTCCGTCTCGACCTCACCGGAGGCGCTGCAGCCGAACAGGGCGGTGGAGACGGCGAGCGCGGCGAACAGGGTTCGGAGCGGGTGCGACACGGGACCTCCCGGGGGCGATGTGGACTGAATCGGCTCCTGCCCCGCGACCACCCGGCCAACCACGCGGTACACCACGGGGCGGCGGCTAGCCTCAGCGCCATGTGCGGCATCGTGGGTTACGTCGGGGGCAGGTCGGCGCTCGAGGTCGTGCTCGACGGCCTGCGGCGGCTGGAGTACCGCGGCTACGACAGCGCCGGCGTCGCCATCCTCGACGGCGGCGCGCTACAGGTCGAGCGCAAGGCGGGCAAGCTCGCCAACCTCGAGAAGGAGCTGGCCGAGCGTGACCTCCCCGGCACCCTCGGCATCGGTCACACCCGCTGGGCCACCCACGGCCCGCCCACCGACGCCAACGCCCACCCGCAGGTCGACTGCGCCGGTGCCGTCGCAGTGGTGCACAACGGCACCATCGAGAACTTCGAGCGCCTGGTCCAGGGTCTCGAGGAGCGTGGCCACGAGCGCCGCTCCGACACCGACACCGAGGTCGTCGCCCACCTCGTCGAAGAGCGGTACGACGGTGACCTGGCGGCGACCGTGCGCTCCATCTGCAAGGACCTCGAGGGGTCTTTCGTCCTGGTCGTCAGCCACCGGGACGAGCCCGACCTGATCGTCGCCGCCCGGCGCAACCTGCCGCTGGTCATCGGCCTGGGCGAGGGGGAGAACTTCGTCGGCTCCGACGTGACGGCCTTCATCGCGCACACCCGGCAGGCGCGTGCGGTCGAGCAGGACCAGGTCGTGCAGGTGCGTCGCGACGGCGTCACGGTGACCGACTTCGACGGCACGGTCGTCCAGGGCGAGAGCTACCACGTCGACTGGGACACCGACGCCGCCGAGAAGGGTGGCTACGAGTTCTTCATGCTCAAGGAGATCGACGAGCAGCCCGGCGCGATCCGCGACACCCTCGGCGGACGGCTGACCGCCGAGGGACTGCTGCACCTGGACGAGCTCGCGATGAGCGACGAGGACGTGCGAGGCCTCGAGCAGGTCGTGATCATCGCGTGCGGGTCGTCCTACCACTCGGGGATGGTCGGCAAGTACGCCATCGAGCGCTGGTGCCGGCTGCCCGTCCACGTCGAGCTGGCATCGGAGTTCCGCTACCGCGACCCGGTGGTCGGGCGCAGCACCCTCGTCATCGCCATCAGCCAGAGCGGCGAGACCGCGGACACGCTCGAGGCGCTGCGGCACGCGCGCTCCCAGCGCGCCTGGGTCCTCGCGGTCACCAACACCATCGGCTCGACCATCTCGCGCGAGAGCGACGCCGCCTTCTACACCCGCGGCGGTCCGGAGGTGGCGGTCGCCTCGACCAAGGCGGTGATGACGCAGATCACCGCGATGTACGTCGTCGGGCTCTACCTCGCCCAGCTCCGCGGCACCCGCGACCCTGACGAGGTGCGCGCGCACCTGCGCGACCTGCAGGAGATCCCGGACCTCGTTGTCGAGGTGCTCGCCAGGATGGACGGCGTCCGCGAGCTGGCCGGCGAGATCGCGCACGAGCCGCGGGTGCTCTTCCTCGGCCGGCACGTCGGCTACCCGATGGCGCTCGAGGGCGCACTCAAGCTCAAGGAGCTGGCCTACGTCAGCGCCGAGGGGTTTCCGGCGGGCGAGATCAAGCACGGGCCGATCGCGCTGGTCGAGCAGGGCACGCCGGTCGTCGTGATCGCGCCCCGGCACGCGCTGCAGGCCAAGCTGGTCAACAACGTGCAGGAGGTGCGCGCCCGCGGCGCCCGTACGATCGTGCTCGCCACCGACGGCGACGACAGCGTGACGCCGTACGCCGCCCACGTCATCCGGGTCCCGGACACCAAGTCGCTGCTCACGCCGCTGCTCACCATCGTGCCGCTGCAGGTCCTGTCCGCCGAGATCGCCCGGCTGCGGGGCCTGGACGTCGACCAGCCCCGCAACCTGGCCAAGTCGGTGACGGTGGAGTAGCCCCCGGCTGATCCCCCCTTTCTCCCAGCTGATCCACGCGAAGTCTGAGGTGGATTCAGTCGACCAATCCACCCCAAAGTCCGCGTGGATCACCCGGGGCGGGGGGCGTTTCGTGGTTCAGCGCAGGAGCGGCCCGCGGGGCACGACCTCCAGCCCGGCCGGCTCGCCCAGCCCGCGGAGGCGCCGGTCGGACACCGCTGCGAACAGCCGGGCGTGGAAGGCGGCCGGATCGGCGCGGTACCGGGTCGGTATGACATGCACCAACGACAGCCCAGCGTTGGTGGCGCTCTCGTGCCTTCCCAGCGTGTCGTCGAGCTGCTCCTGCTCCCCGTGCCGCTCCTTGCTGTCCATCTCGGCGCCCACACCGGTGCCGACCAGATAGACGTCGAGGTAGCCGGCGAAGCGGCCGTGCAGGCGGACCTCCGGATTCACGTAGAAGGGATGCCCACAGCCGATCAGCCCGTCGACCAGCTCTGCCTCAGGTGGCGAGGCGGCCCCGCGCTGCGCGTCCCGCACTGCCCGACGAGCCCAGGCGGTGCGGGCCACGGCGCCTGCATCCAGCAGCGCCAGCAGATCCGGGATTCCGGCGTGACCGTCGGCGACGGCCCCCAGCACGAGCCCGCGTACGTCGCGCAGTGACTGGCACTCCCGGGCGCCGTCGACCACCAGTCGTGCGGGATCGGCGACGGGTAGCCGTCCCAGCTCCAGGTCGGGATGGCCGACACGTCTGCTGCTCGTCGTACGAGGACCTGCGGGTTGGACTGTCGCTGAACGGCCGGACCCACCAGGACCTGTACCCGGTCGTCGCCGGCACCCAGCGCATGTCCAGCTGCTGCGCGGCCATGAGCCCGGTGAGCACGGTGCGGGGCGCAGCACGCGCGCCCGGCTGCCGCTGATCGGCATGCTTCACCGCCGCGTGGGCCCGTACGAGCGGACCGGCCGGGTGGGAGGGCGCGAGGTACATCCCGCGCCACAGCCGGCTCCACGTCCCGGCCGCCACCAGCCGCGGCACGACGCTCAGGTCGACACCTGCCGCGCGCAGCTCACGCGCGCTCACCACGCCCTGGCAGCTGCTGCCGAGCTGAGCACCCAGTCGGGCGGCCTCGTCCATGCGCATCCGCGCAGTTCACCGGCAGCAGCCGGTTCCGGACAGCACCTGCGGCCAGGCTGTGGACGAACCACCGGCACTCCACTGCCACAACCCCCCGCACACCCCCGGCCCCCTCCATGATCCGCGTGG
>JBBDWV010000002.1:0-14907 GCA_040902655.1 Mycobacteriales bacterium | reverse complement strand
TCCGCGTGGATCACTCGGGTGATTCGGGTGTCTGCTGGGTGCCTGCGCGGCAGCCTCGTCGGGCGGCGCTGCACGCTGCTGAGCCCGCAGCAGGGGTCCAGGCGATGAGGGCCCGAGGCTCACATCCGTCATGCTGCGTGCATGAGCATCGTGGGCGTCGGCATCGACGTGGTGCAGGTCGAGCGCCTGGAGCGGGCGCTGGCGCGTACCCCGAGGCTGCGGACCCGGTTGTTCACCGCCGGCGAGCAGGGCTGCACGCGGATCGAATCCCTGGCCGCCCGTTTCGCCGCGAAGGAGGCTGTCGCGAAGGCGCTCGGCGCTCCGGGCGGCCTGCGCTGGGCTGATGCCGAAATCGTCAACGACCCGAGTGGCCGGCCGCGGCTGGTGCTGCACGGTGGCGTCGCGGCAGAGGCTGCCGCGCAGCGCATCCGGACCTGGCACCTGTCGCTGTCGCACGACGGTGGCGTGGCGACCGCCGTGGTGGTGGCCGAGTCATGACCCAGCCGAAGCATGACCGGAGCGCAAGCATGACCGGGAAGCGGTACGGGCCGCTGATGCCGGTGGAGGCGGCGTGAGGGTCGCGCATCCGGTCAGCCAGGTGCGGGCCGCCGAGGCCGAGCTGATGGCTCGGCTGCCTGCGGGTGCGCTCATGCAGCGGGCGGCCACCGGGTTGGCCGTCGCATGCGCCACGCGGCTCGGCCGGGTCTACGGTAGCCCGGTCGTGCTGCTCGTCGGTACCGGCGACAACGGCGCCGACGCGCTGTGGGCCGGCAGCATGCTGGCCCGCCGGGGCGCAGTGGTCACCGCAGTTCTGGTCGGCGCGCCGCGGGCCGTCCCGCCGCGGGCCGGCGAGCCGCCGGCCGACGCGCGGCCCGGCGAGCCGCGGGCCGACGCGCCGGCCGAGCCGCGCATCGTTGCACTGCAGGCTTTCCGTACGGCCGGCGGGCGCGTGGTGAACCGGCTCCCGGCGGCCGGCCTGGTCGTCGACGGCTTGGTGGGGATCGGCGGCCGGGGTGCGCTGCGGCCGGCCGCGGCCGCTCTCGCCGAGGCGGTCCGCGGCCGGGACGTCGTCGCCGTCGACCTGCCGAGCGGCGTCGACGCCGACACCGGCGCGGTGGCCGGCGCGGCCGTCCGGGCCGCCCTCACCGTCACCTTCGGCACTCTCAAGCCCGGCCTGCTGCTGGCCCGCGAGCACGTCGGCCGGATCGAGCTGGTCGACCTCGGACTGCGCCTACCCGACCCGGTGGTGGAGGTGCTCGAGGACGTCGACGTGGCGCAGTTGCTGCCGCGGCCCGGTGCCGGTGCCGACAAGTACACCCGCGGCGTGATCGGCATAGCGGCCGGCTCGCAGACCTACCCCGGCGCCGCGGTGCTCACGGCCGGCGCTGCCGTCCGGGCAGGTGCGGGCATGGTGCGCTTCGTCGGTGCGCCCCACGCCGCCGAACAGGTCCGCCTGCGCTGGCCAGAGGTGGTGGTGAGCGAGGCCGACGGTGCCGAGGTCGTGCAGGCCGGGCGGGTGCAGGCGTGGGTGGTCGGGCCCGGCCTCGGCATCGATCGCAGCGCCGCCGCCACCGTCGAGGCGGTGCTCGCGCAGGACGTCCCGGTGCTGGTCGACGCCGACGCGCTCACCGTCGCTGCGCAGCACCCCGACTGGCTCCGGAACAGGACTGCCCCCACCCTGCTGACCCCGCACGATCGCGAGTTCGCCCGCTTCGGCCGACAGGTGACCGACGACCGGGTCGGCTCCGCCCGCGGCCTGGCGCAGGAGTTCGGGGTGACCGTGCTTCTCAAGGGCGATGCCACGGTCGTGGTCGGTCCTTCCGGCCCGGCCCGGGTCAACGCGACCGGCACCCCGGCGCTGGCGACCGCCGGCAGCGGCGACGTGCTGTCCGGCGCAGCCGGCGCACTGCTCGCGCAGGGGCTCTGCCCGCTCGACGCCGGCAGCCTGGCTGCACACCTGCACGGCCGGGCGGCGGCGCTGGCGGCCGGAGGCGCGACGGCTGTGGCCGGTGGCGCGACGGCTGTGGCCGGTCGCGCGACGATCTCGGCCGGTGACCTGCTGGTGTCCTGGCCGCAGGCGGTGCGTGCGGCGACGGCGCTCTCGGCGCAGCCCGATCCGCGAGGCTGCCAGACTGAGGCGGTGAGGCAGCGACGGTGAGGACCCAGGCGCGGATCGAACTCGCCGCCATCCGCGACAACGTCGCGGCGCTGGCCGGCCACGCCGCCGGCGGCGCGCAGGTGATGGCGGTGGTCAAGGCCGACGGCTACGGCCACGGCCTGCTGCCCAGCGCCCGCGCCGCGCTCGACGGCGGCGCCGGCTGGCTGGGCGTCGCCTTCCTCGAGGAGGCCCTGGCCCTGCGCGCGGCCGGGCTCGACGCGCCGGTGCTGGCCTGGCTCACCGCACCGGGGGAGGACCGCGCCCCCGCGGTGGCGGCCGGCGTCGACCTCGGCGTCTACGACCTGGCCCAGCTCGAGGAGAGTGTCGCCGCCGCGCGTGCCGCAGACCGCGCCGCCCGGATCCAGCTGAAGGTCGACACCGGCCTGTCCCGCGGTGGCGCGACCCCTGCCGCCTGGCCCGACCTCTGCACCGCCGCCGCCAAGGCCGAGGCCTCCGGGGAGGTGCGGGTCACCGGGCTGTTCAGCCACTTCGCCTTCGCCGACGGCGGGGCCGACCACCCCGTCAACGGTGCGCAGGCGCAGGTCTTCGCGCAGGCGCTGGAGGTCGCCGACCGGGCCGGCCTGCGCCCCGAGGTGCGCCACCTGGCCAACAGCGCCGCCACGCTGACCGCGCCCGCCACGCACTACGACCTCGTACGCCCAGGTATTGCGGTGTACGGCCTGTCCCCGGTGCCGCAGCTCGGGGCGCCGGGTGCGTTCGGGCTGCGGCCGGCGATGACGCTGGCGAGCACGGTGGCGCTGACCAAGCGGGTGCCGGCCGGCAGTGGTGTCAGCTACCTGCACCGCCACGTCACGGAGCGGGACACGACGCTGGCGCTGGTGCCGCTCGGCTACGCCGACGGGGTGCCGCGCCACGCGACCAACCTGGGCCAGGTGCAGCTCGGCGGGGTTCGGCGGACCATTGCCGGGACCGTCTGCATGGACCAGTTCGTGCTGGACGTCGGTGACCAGGAGGTGGCCGCGGGCGACGAGGTGCTGCTGTTCGGCCCGGGCGACGACGGCGAGCCCACCGCGCAGGACTGGGCCGGACTGCTCGGCACCATCAGCTACGAGATCGTCACCCGGGTCGGCGCGCGCGTCCCGCGGGTGTACCGGTGAGCGCGAACAAGGGGCTGCTCGGTGCAGCTGTCGGGGTCGTGGCGGTCGGTGCGGCCGTCGGGCTGGCCGCGGAGCGCTACGCCATCGGCCGCACCCGGCTGCGCGTGGACCCGGCAGCCGGCGAGCCGTTCTTCGCGCTGCCGGCCGACCGGACCCGGCGGGTCGTCGCCGACGACGGCGTCCCGCTGCACGTCGAGGAGGTCGGGCCGGCGTCCGCGCCGCTGACGGTCGTGTTCGTGCACGGCTACGTCCAGGAGATGGCGGTCTGGCACTTCCAGCGGCGGGCGCTGGCGGCCGACAACCCGGGTCGGCTGGTGTTCTACGACCACCGCTCGCACGGTCGCAGCGGCCGCGGCCGGCCGGAGAGCGCGACGATCGACCAGCTCGGCCGCGACCTCGGGACCGTGCTGGACGCGGTCGCACCGCGCGGCCGGATCGTGCTGGTCGGGCACTCGATGGGCGGCATGACGATCCTGGCGCTGGCCGAGGCGCGCCCGGAGCTGTACCGGTCGCGGGTCGTCGGAGTCGCGCTGATCGGCACCTCGACAGGCAAGCTGGCCGAGCTCACCTTCGGCCTGCCGGCCGCCATGCGGCCGGTCACCCGGCGGGTCCTGCCGTGGCTGACCCGCGGCATGCGCACGGTCCCGCGGCCGTTCGAGCGGGGCCGGCGGGTCGGGACCGACCTGGCCTTCCTGGTTCTGCGTTTCGGCGGCTTCGGCGACCATGGGGTGAGCCCGGCCGTGGTCGAGTTCGTCGAGCAGATGTTCGCGCGCATGCCGGTCGAGGTGATCGCCGAGTTCTACGACACGTTCACCACCCACGACAAGCTTCGGGCCGTCGAGGTGCTGCGGGGGGTCCAGACACTGGTACTGGTCGGCAGCAAGGATCTGGTCACGCCGATCGAGCACAGCCGGGCGATCGCCGCCGCCCTGCCCGACGCGCACCTGGTCGAGGTCGAGGGGGCCGGCCACATGGTCGCGCTCGAGCGTCCGGAGCTGGTCACGCTGCAGCTGCGCGCCCTGCTCCGTCGCGCGACCCGCGCGGCCGCCCGTACGGCGTGAGGACCGACCCGGCCGGGCCCGCGAGCGCGCCGGCGGCGCCCGACCTCGAGACCGTGGCCGCTCTGGCGAGGACCTGCACCGCCTGCCCCGAGCTGGCGGCGACCCGCACGCAGGTCGTGCCCGGGGTGGTGCCGCCCGGAGCTCGGCTGCTGCTGATGGGCGAGGCGCCGGGGGCGCAGGAGGACGCCTGCGGACTGCCGTTCGTCGGGCGCAGCGGCCAGTTGCTGGACCTGCTGCTGGGCGAGCTCGGCATCGCACGGGCGGACGTCGGTGTGCTCAACACGCTCAAGTGCCGGCCGCCGGGCAACCGGCCACCCAGTCGTACCGAGACGCGCACCTGCCGTCCCTGGGCGGAGCGTCAGCTGGCGCTGGCGGCGCCGCGAATCGTGGTCGCGCTCGGGCTGTCCGCCACCCGCTGGTTCCTCGGGCCCACCTCACTGACGGCCGTACGGGGGCGGCTGCACGACCGCGACGGCTACCAGGTGCTGCCGACCTACCACCCCAGCGCCGCGCTGCGCTCCGGCCCCGCCGGCGAGCCGCGACGGCTGCTGACCGCGGACCTGGCCCTCGCCGTCCGGGCGGCCCGATGAGCCGGTCCCTCGGCCCGGTGAGCTGGTCCCGCGTCGTAGGCGACCTCGACGAGGCTCGCGCCGCCCTCAGCGCTCCCGGCGATGCACTGGACCTGCGCGTCGCGGCGGGGCTGGACGACGCGTGGGCGGCGCTCGGTGCGGTCGAGGTCGTCCCGGGTGAGCTGACCGTGCCGGTGCCGCAGCCGCTGCCCGACGTCGATGCGACGCGGGCGCTCGGTGCCCGGCTGGCGGCGGACCTGCAGGCGGGTGACCTGGTCGTGTTGTCCGGTCCGCTCGGGGCGGGCAAGACCGCGCTGACCCAGGGGATCGGCGCCGCCCTCGGTGTGCGCGGCGCGGTGACCAGCCCGACGTTCGTGCTGGCCCGGGTGCACCGCGGGTCGCTGCCGCTCGTGCACGTCGATGCCTACCGGCTGCGGGAGGCCGGTGCGGACGCGACGGACCTCGACGCGCTCGACCTCGACAGCGACCTGCCGGACTCGGTGACCGTCGTCGAGTGGGGCCAGGGGCTGGTGGAGCAGCTGGCCGACGCGCGGCTCGAGGTCGTCCTGGCGCGCGGCGCCGACGAGGACGCCCGCACGGCGGCCGTGCGGTCCTACGGCGCGCGCTGGGCGGCGCTGGGCTGAGGGTCGCCGGCGCGCCCAGGCAGTTCGCCGGCGTGCCGGTGCAGCTCGCCCGCCCGCCCGGGCAGCTCCAGCCAGCCGGCCGCCGCGGCCCGGAAGTCCTCGGCCGCCAGCCGTCCCGCGCCCTCCGGCACCCGGCCCAGCAGCGGCACACCCGAACGGGGCAGGTCGTCGAGGTTGCACCGCTCGGCCAGCCCCGGCTCGGCCGGCCACGAGCCGACGACCAGCCCGGCGGGCTCCAGAGCGCGGGCACGCAGCGCCTCGACGGTGAGCTCGGTGGCGTTCAGCGTGCCCAGCCCGGCGGCCACGACCACCACGACCGCGACGTCGACGCCTGCCGCGCGCACGCACAGCGTGAGGTCGGCGAGGGTGCCGCCGTCGGCGTCGAGTCGCACGAGCAGCCCGCCGGCGCCCTCGACGAGCGCCACGCCGTACGCCTCGGCGAGGCCGCACACCGCCGCGGCGGTCGCGGCAACCCGCGGCAGGGTCACCCCGGCCCGGCGGGCAGCGGTGTCGGGGGCCAGCGGCTCCGGCAGCCGTACCGGCTCCAGGACGTGGATGGCCCCGCCGAGCTCGCGGACGACGTCGAGGTCGGCGGGCTCGTCCGGCCCGACCCCCGTCTGCGCCGGCTTCACCGCGGCCACGGTCGCCCCCGATGCGCGAAAGCGCGCGGCGAGGGCGGCCGTCACGACGGTCTTGCCGACACCCGTGCCGGTGCCCGTCACGACGACGACCCGACCGGTCATCGGACCACCTCCCGCAGCGCGATGGCGGCGCGGTCCAGCTCCTCGCCGGTCACCGTGGCGCGCCCGGTCAGCCGCAGCCGGCTGATCCCGTCGGGCACCGACGGCGGCCGGAAGCAGCCCACCCGCACGCCTCTGTCCAGCAGGGCGGCGGCCGCCCCGACCGCGGCCTCGGCCGACCCGCAGGGGACCGAGGTGACGGCGCCGGCGGGCACCGGTGCCTCCGCCGCCTGCGCGAGGGCCGTGACGCAGCGGCGGAGCGCGGTAACGCGGTCGGGCTCGGCCGCCAGCACACGCAGGGCGGCCAGCGCCCCCGCGGCCGCGGCCGGCGCCAGCCCGGTGTCGTAGACGAACGGCCGCGCGACGTTGACCAGCTGGTCGATGACCTCGGGCGCGCCGAGGGCGGCACCGCCCTGGCTGCCGAGCGCCTTGGACAGCGTCACGGTGACGACGACATCGGGTCGGCCGGCCAGCCCGAGGGCCTCCACCAGCCCGCGGCCTTCGGGCCCGGCGACCCCGAGGCCGTGCGCCTCGTCCACGACGAGCACCGCGCCGTGGCGGTGTGCCACCTCGGCGAACTCACCGAGCGGCCCGGCGTCGCCGAGCACCGAGTAGACCGACTCGGCCAGCACCAGCGCATGCGGCTCGCTGCGCCCGGCGAGAGCGGTCTCGACCGCGGCCACCTCGCCGTGCGGCACGACCTGGATCCGGGCCCGCGACAGCCGGCAGGCGTCGACCAGCGAGGCGTGCACGTGCGCGTCGGACACCACCAGGCTGTCCCGGCCGGCCAGCGCCGTGACAACGCCGAGGTTCGCCAGGTACCCCGAGGAGAAGACGACCGCAGCGGGCTGCCGGCAGAAGGCGGCGAGCGCCTGTTCGAGCTCGGCGTGCAGGTCGAGCGAGCCGGTGACCAGGCGGGACGCGGCCGCACCGGCGCCCCAGTGCAGCGCCGCGTCGGCGGCGGCCCGGGTGACCCGGCGGTCGGTCGCCAGCCCGAGGTAGTCGTTGCCGGCCAGGTCGAGCACGTCGGGGCGGGCCCCGCGCGGTCGCAGCGCGCGAGTCAGCCCGCGCGCCGCACGGCTCGCGGCGTCCGCCCGCAGCCGCTCCAGGAAGTCCGTCACGTGCGCACCGCCGCGAGCACCCCGCCCGCGATCGCCGCGACGTCCTCCTCGGTGCAGACGTACGGCGGCATCGTGTAGACGAGGTCGCGGAACGGCCGCAGCCAGACCCCGGCGTCCAGCGCCGCCTGTGTCGCCCGTACGACGTCGACGGGCCGGTCGAGCTGCACGACGCCCACCGCGCCGAGCACCCGCACGTCGACCACCCCGGGCAGCTCCGCGGCGGGTGCCAGCCCCTCGTGAAGTCCGGCGCCGATGCGCCGTACGTGGCCGGCCCAGTCCTGCCCGGTGAGCAGGTCCAGGCTCGCCGACGCCACCGCGCAGGCCAGCGGGTTGGCCATGAAGGTCGGGCCGTGCATGAGCGCCCCGGCCGGCGGTGCGCACACCTGCTCCGCGACCTGCGTCGTGCACAGCACGGCGGCCAGTGACAGGTAGCCGCCGGTCAGCGCCTTGCCGAGGCACAGCACGTCCGGCACCACATCGGCGTGCTCGGCGGCCAGCATCGTCCCGGTGCGCCCGAAGCCGGTGGCGATCTCGTCGAGGACGAGCAGCACGCCGTACTCGTCGCACAGCCGGCGCAGCAGGGCCAGGCAGTGCGGCGGGTAGACGTGCATCCCGCCGGCGCCCTGCAGCACCGGCTCGACGATGACGGCGGCCAACTCGTCGGCGTGCCGCTCGAACAGCGCGGTCGTCCCGGCCGACCACGCCTGCACCTCCGGGTCGTCCTCGGCGCGGTCGATCCCGGCCGGCGGCCGCGGCGCGAACACCTGCGGCTGCAGCACGCCGGTGAACAGCGAGTGCATCCCGCCGACCGGGTCGCAGACGCTCATCGCCGCGAAGGTGTCGCCGTGGTAGCCGCCGCGCACGGTCAGCAGCCGGGTGCGCCGCGGCTGGCCCCGGCCGACCGCCGCCTGCAGGGCCATCTTCACCGCCACCTCGACCGACACCGAGCCGGAGTCGCAGAGGAAGACGTGCTGCAGCGGCTCGGGTGTCAGGGCGAGCAGCCGCTCGACCAGCCCGACGGCCGGTGCGTGCGTCAGCCCGCCGAACATCACGTGCGAGACCTGTGCGAGCTGCGCGGCCGCCGCGGCGTCGAGCGCCGGGTGCCGGTAGCCGTGGATGGCCGCCCACCACGAGGACATCCCGTCGACGACCTCGCCCACGTCGGACAGCCGCAGCCGGACGCCCTGCGCCGATTCCACGACGCGCACCGGCGCCGGATCGGCCATCGAGGAGTACGGGTGCCAGATGTGGGCGCGGTCGACGGCCAGCAGCGCGGACAGGGCGGGGGTGCTCACCCGCGCAGTCTCCCGCACGGCGCGGCAGCCGCCGCGTGCGTGTTCCCGCGGACGCAGGCAGACTGCCGGGCATCGCCCCTCAGACCTCAGGAGAACGACGCATGTCGCTCACGATCGCCAGTATCCTGGCCGAGTCCGCCGTCCGGCACGCCGACCGCACCGCGGTCGTGCTGGGTGAGCTGAAGCTGACCTACGCGCAGCTGTGGGGGCACGCGCTGCAGTACGCCGCGGTGCTGCGCGACAAGGGCATCGGACCGGGCGACAAGGTGGCCCTGCTGCTGCCGAACACCCCGCACTTCCCGCTGGCCTACTACGGCACGCTGGCCCTCGGCGCGGTCGCCGTACCCGTCCACGCGCTGCTCAAGGCCGAGGAGATCCAGTACGTCCTCGAGGATTCCGGGGCAAAGACCCTGATCTGCGCGGCGCCGCTGCTGGGCGAGGGCGCGAAGGGGGCCGAGCTGGCGGGCGTACCGGTGCTGGGCGTGCTGGATGCCGGCGACGCGACGGTCGAGCGGATCGACACCCTCGCGCTGTCCGCGACGCCGATCTCGGCGTTGGTGCCGACCGAGCCGGAGGACACCGCGGTCATCCTCTACACCAGCGGCACCACGGGAACGCCCAAGGGCGCCGAGATCACCCATCTCAACGTGACGATGAACGTCGTCGCCTCCGCGATGCACTCCTTCGACATCGACGCCGATGACGTCGTGCTCGGCTGCCTGCCGCTGTTCCACACCTTCGGCCAGACCTGCTGCATGAACACCGCCTTCTACGTCGGTGCCAGCGTCGTGCTGCTGCCGCGGTTCGACGGCGCGCAGGCGCTCGAGCTGCTGGTTCGGGAGAAGTGCACGATCTTCATGGGTGTTCCGACGATGTACGTCGGGCTGCTCGAGGCGGCCAAGACCTCCGACCACCGGCCGAGGCTGAAGTCCGCGCTGTCCGGCGGTGCCGCGCTGCCGGTCCCGGTGCTGGAGCGGTTCGCGGAGGTGTTCGGCACCGAGGTGCTCGAGGGCTACGGCCTGACCGAGACCTCCCCGGTCGCCACCTTCAACCAGGTCGGCTCCCCCCCGAGGCCCGGCACCGTCGGCAAGCAGATCTGGGGCGTCGAGGTCGAGGTCGCGAGGGCCGAGGTCGAGGAGGTCATCGAGCTGCTGCCGACCGGTGAGCTCGGCGAGATCGTGGTGCGCGGCCACAACGTCTTCAAGGGCTACCTGAACAAGCCGGAGGCGACGGCGGCCGCTATCGTCGACGGCTGGTTCCGCACCGGCGACCTCGGCACCAAGGATGCCGACGGGTACGTCTCGATCGTGGACCGCAAGAAGGACATGGTTCTGCGCGGCGGCTACAACGTCTATCCGCGTGAGGTGGAGGAGACGCTGCTGCGCCACCCGGCCGTCGGCCAGGTCGCGGTCTTCGGGCTGCCCGACCCGCAGTACGGCGAGGAGGTTTGCGCCGCCGTCGTGCTCGACCCGGCCGGCGGGGAGGTGACCGAGGGCGAGCTGAGCGCCTGGGCGAAGGAGAAGCTGGCGGCGTACAAGTATCCGCGGCGCGTCTTCTTCGTCGGCGCCTTCCCGCTCGGTCCCTCCGGCAAGGTGCTCAAGCGCGAGCTGCAGGAGCAGTTCACGGAGTAGCCGCCCTACCGCCCCTGCCGCCCGCCCCTGCCACGGGGCGGGCGTGCAGGCGTGTCACGGCCGGTCCTCGGCGGCCGAGTCCACGGTCCAGGTCCAGGGAGCGACGGGCTCCCGTGTCTCGGCGTCAGCGATCCTCATCACGTAGTCGCCGTCCCCCCGCACCGTCACGGTGTACGTGCCGCTGCACGGGACCGGCCTGCTGCTCTCGCCGGACCCGTTCCTCAGCAGTTGGCACTGCCAGCGCGTCCCCGGCCGGAAGGTGAAGGTGGCCTGCCGCGACGACGTCACGGGAGGGGGGCCGCTCCGGACGGCGGGGTGACCGGAGTCGGCCTCGGGCTCCGGGGCCGGCTCGGGTCCGGGCTCGGAGGGGGTCCGTGGCGTGGACGGGGCGGGCTCGGCTTCCCCCGCCTGCTCGCCGGACCCGGCCGGGTCCATCGGGACCGCGGCTGGGGCGGCCCGCTCCGGCCGGTCCGCCGCGGCCATCTGCACGCCTGGGGCGGGTGGCGGAGCGGCGGGCGACGAAGCGGCGAACGGCACGGTGGCGGGCGGCACGGCGGCGGGCGGCACGGCGGCGGGCGGCACGGTGGAGAGCGGGGCGGCCGAGGGGACGGCCTCGGCGGCACCGGCCTGCCGCGCGCCCAGGTCGACCCCGACCCCGGGGCCCCCGGCTCCGACGCCGCCGATCGCCACGGCGGCCCCGGCGACGCCCGAGACCACGGCAGCCCCCGCAGCCTGCGGTGCGACGGCGGCGGTGCGCGCGCCGGTGTCGGCCAGCGGGCGCAGGAAGGGCAGCTGGAACAGGAAGGACAGCGGCCCCATCGCCCAGAGCACACGCGGCAGCGAGATCCCGAGGAAGGCCCGGACCATGAGCGGGTCGAAGTGGGTGCCGGCGCAGCGGGCGAGCTCCTCCCGGGCGGTCCTGGTCGCCATCGCCTTCTTGTACGGCCGGGCGGCTGTCATGGTCTCGAAGGCGTCGATCAAGCCGATGAGGCGCCCCGCCACGGAGATGTCGTGGCCGGCCCGGCCGTGCGGGTAGCCGCTCCCGTCGTACTTCTCGTGGTGGTCCAGGATCCCCTCACCCCACTCGCCCATCCACGACCGCAGCGGAACTGCCAGCTCGGCCCCGACGACCGGGTGCTGCCGCATGGCGTCCTGCTCGCGTGCCGTCAGGCGGCCCGGCTTGTTCAGGATCCTGAGTGGGACCCGCATCTTGCCGACGTCGTGCAGGAGGGCCGCCCACCGCAGCCGCTCCCGCGCGTCGTGGTCGAGCTTGAGCTCGGCACCGAGCATGTCGCACAGCAGCCGGACGCGTTCGCAGTGGCCGCGGGTGCGGCGGTCATGGGTGCCGAGGGCCGTGACGAGCTTCAGCACCAGCTCTGCGGTGTCGACGGGCCCCGCCTCGGCGCTGTGCCGCAGCAGGCTCCGGTTCGGTGACCGGGTCGCGGCGGACCGGGCCAGCTTCAGCCGCGACGGAGCGCGGTCCGGGAAGATCATGGAGAGCTTGAGCAGCAGCGCGATCGGCAACAGTCGACGTGCTGCCCGCTCGACGGCGGCGGCGACCGCCACCGCGACCGCGAGGAGCACGGCCAGCCCCCACCAGGACGAGCGGACGCCGACCGGCAGCAGCCGGCCGACGAGCAGCGCAGCGCCGCTGGCGGCCACCAGGGGCACACCGAGCAGGCCCCAACGCAGCACACCGGCGAGCACGGGGCGCGCGCGCCAGTGCTGGTCGGGCCGGGTCTCCAGGGCCGCGTCCTCGGCGCTGGTGGTTCCCCGGGCTCGTGGGCTCATCCGGCGCTCCCTCACGGTCGCTCTGCACGCAGTGTGCACCCACGGGGGCACATCCACACAGTCTCCACCCGGCGGGCACCCGCCGCGGCCGGCGGGCGCTGCCGGCGCTCTACGCCGCCAGCCGGGCGTGGCCGGCGCTTACGCTCGACCTCATGCTCGTCCTCGGCATGGACACCTCCTCACCTGCGGTGTCGGCGGCGCTGGTGCGGGTGGCCGCCGGTGCTGCGCAGCTGGTCGCCGAACGGGTCGTCGTCGACGCCCGCCGGCACGGCGAGCTGCTCGCCCAGGGCGTGCGCGAGGTGCTTCGCGCCGGGCGCCCGGAGGCGCTGGTGGTGGGCACCGGGCCAGGGCCCTTCACCGGCCTGCGGGTGGGTCTGGTGACGGCGGCGGTGATGTCCGACGCGCTGGGCATCCCGGCGTACGGCGTCTGCTCGTTGGACGGCCTCGCCGACGAGCGGGATGTCGTCGTGGTGACCGACGCGCGGCGCAAGGAGGTCTATTGGGCGCGCTACGTCGCGGGGAAGCGGGTCGAGGGGCCGGAGGTGGCGCGGCCGGCCGACCTGGCCGACCGGCTGCGTGGGCTGCCGCGGCCGGTGCGGCTGGTCGGCGCGGGCGCGGTGCTGCACCGGGATGCGTTCGGCGGGCTCGCGCTGGACGTGCAGCGGCTGCACCCGTCGATCGCTGTGCTCGTGGCGGGCGCGCGGGATCGGCTGCTCGGCGGGGCGCCGTCCGACCCGCTGATCCCGCTCTACCTGCGGCGGCCCGACGCGGTGGAGCCGGGAGTGACGAAACGGGTGACGGCGTGAGGCTGCCTTCCTGCGCGACCGGCGGACCCACCTCGTGGTGACGCTGGCGCGGATGCGCTGGTGGCACATCGAACAGTTGCTGCCGATCGAGCGCGAGCTGTTCCTCCCCGAGCCGTGGAGCGAGCGGCTGTTCTGGTCCGAGCTCGGGCAGCTCGACACGCGCCACTACGTCGTTGCCTTGTCCGGAGACGAGGTCGTCGGCTACGCCGGCCTGTGCGACTACCCGGACGAGGCCTTCGTGCAGACCCTCGCGGTGGCGCCGACCGCGCAGCGCACCGGCCTCGGCAGCCGGCTGCTGGCAGAGCTGCTCGGGGAGGCTGCCCGGCGCCGGCAGCGGGTGGTCAGCCTGGAGGTGCGGGCGGACAACACGCCCGCACAGCGGCTGTACGACCGGCACGGGTTCGTGCGCTCGGGGGTGCGGCGCGGCTACTACCTCGACGGCGTGGACGGGCTGGTGCTGACCCGCCGCAGCTGAGCGCGCGCGGCGGCCGACCGGAAGGCTGGCCCGAGCGCCGGGGCTGGGAGCCATGACGTGCACCTGCCTGCGACGCGGGGCGTCCGGCGACACGTCCAGCGCGTGCGGCTCCCCTGGCGGCTGAGGTGCACGTCCTGGCTCCCGCGGCCCGAGGCGCTGGCTCCCGCGGCCCGAGGCGCTGGCTCCCGCGGCGCGCGGCTCCCGAGGCGCTGGCTCCCGAGGCGCTGGCTCCCGCGGCTCCCACACCTCCGTAGGCTGACCTCGTGTCGGATGAGCCACTGGTCCTCGGGATCGAGACCTCCTGCGACGAGACCGGCATCGGCATCGTTCGCGGGACGACCCTGCTCGCGGACGCCGTGGCCAGCAGTGTCGAGGAGCACGCGCGGTTCGGCGGCGTGGTGCCGGAGGTGGCCAGCCGTGCGCACCTGGAGGCGATGGTCCCGACGGTGCACCGGGCACTCGCGACCGCTGGGGTGCAGCTGTCCGACCTCGACGCGGTCGCCGTCACCGCGGGGCCGGGGTTGGCGGGAGCGTTGCTGGTGGGGGTGGCTGCCGCCAAGGCCTACAGCCTGTCGCTGGGGATTCCGCTCTACGGCGTCAACCACCTCGCCGCGCACGTGGCGGTCGACGTCCTCGAGCACGGAGCGCTTCCCGAGCCGACGATCGCGATGCTCGTGTCAGGGGGGCACTCCAGCCTGTTGATGGTCGACGACGTGACGGTGACGATGACGCCGCTCGGTGCGACCGTCGACGACGCGGCGGGGGAGGCCTTCGACAAGGTCGCCCGCCTGCTCGGCCTCGGCTTCCCGGGCGGACCGGTCGTCGACCGCCACGCCCGCGAGGGGAACCGTGCGGCCATGTCCTTCCCCCGATCCATGCTGCGCGAGTCGTCGTACGACGTGTCCTTCAGCGGGCTGAAGACAGCGGTGGCGCGCTGGGTCGAGGCGAAACAGGCCGCGGGCGAGCCGGTTCCGGTGGCCGACGTGTGCGCCAGCTTCCAGGAGGCGGTCGTCGACGTGCTGACCGCAAAGGCGGTGCGCGCGTGCACCGAGCAGGGCGTCGGCTCGCTGCTCATCGGGGGCGGCGTCGCGGCGAACAGTCGGCTGCGCGCCCTGGCCCAGGAGCGGTGCGATGCCAGGGGGATCGTGCTCCGTGTTCCGCGACCGGGGCTGTGCACCGACAACGGCGCCATGGTCGCCGCGCTGGGCAG
Organism: Mycobacteriales bacterium; assembly: GCA_040902655.1. NCBI lineage: Bacteria > Bacillati > Actinomycetota > Actinomycetes > Mycobacteriales > Mycobacteriales bacterium. The sequence goes on along the minus strand of JBBDWV010000002.1, from coordinate 288 downwards.
CCGCCTGGTCGCCGCCGGCGTCGAGCCCAGCCCGCTGGACCTGCCCGCAGACAGTGCGATGGACGTCCGGCAGGTGACAGCGGCGGTGTCGTCGACCTGATCGCTGCTGCTGGCGGCAGGTCGGTGCCGCGGGCCGACGATCTTGTTACCCGCCGCGAACGGCACGAGTCTGGCGACGGGGCTCGGGCTCGTCCCGACCCGCGGCGGCGCTGCTGGCCGGAGGTGTCGCCGCTGGCGGTGGCCCTGGCCCGAGCGTGCGTCGGCCCCGCCCTCGCCGAGGACGGGGCC
>JBBDWV010000001.1:45489-53928 GCA_040902655.1 Mycobacteriales bacterium | reverse complement strand
AGATCATCGGCGTGGGACATGTCCTCATAGTACTCGAACGCACGTTCGAGTCAAGTGCGTACAGTTCCTTGTATGGCAGCGCATTGCGCCGCGCTTGCCTTTGCCGCCGCTTCCGCAGAGCAGGCGCTGCTTGACAGCCGTCAGCCGATCCTTGCTCGGAGAGCGGCGCAGCGGTCACCGACAAGCTCGACCAGGCGCTCCGGCAGCGCGCTGTCCAGGGCAGTCACGCTCTCGTCTGCGGCGGCGGTCGCCAGGGCGTCTGGCAACTGCCCAGCCAGGATCGCGACTCGTGCCAGTAGCCAGTCCGCGTCGAGTGCGAGCTGGGCGGCTGCCTTGCGCCAGTGATCGGTCGTGACGCGCGCGGCGAGGTACTGCCCGCCAATGCGCATGGCCATCTTGAACTTCCCGGCGTAGAAGTCCTCGTAAGGCAAGACGCTGGCGACGTCGTAGAGCGGCGCAAGCCGCACCTGATCCTGGCTGAGTAGCAAGGAGTAGTTCTTGGCGTGGGCATCTGGTCCGGCGAGCAGCCAGTTGAGGGCAAGCGCTTCCGCGAAGCGCTCGCGAGCCGTATGCGCTGCCGGCTCACCGATGCACCGTGTCAGTAGAGCGGCGGCGGCCGGGACCGACGGCCCGTTGTCGCTCTCGTACTTCTGGGTCGGGTCGACGCTCAGCGCTTGGCACAGGTCCTCTTGATGTACGCGCACGACGTCGTCGCCTCTGATTGCGCGGTCGTACCGCTCGACACAGATCGCCCGCTGGTCGCCTACGGACACGACGGATGTCCGAGCCGCAAGGACGCCGACGCGACGCGCAGCCTGCAAGCAGAGATGCTCGTTGAGGTCGTGTTGGTCGAGGCCCTGGATCGCTGGCTTGAGGATGTGTGTCGTGGCCGAGTCGCCGTACGGACGGCCCCAGCGCAGGCCGTCCAACCGTAGGGCGATCTTCGGCTGCGCACCGGCCAGACTCCACCGGCCTGCTGCGCCGCGCGTACCGAGCCAGGCCGTGTGATCGGCGCGGACTTCGCGAAGCAGTTGCTCGACGTCGGCGTCGGACAGCCACTCGACGCCGGACGGGGTGACTGTCTCCGCGTCCTTCTCCGGCACGAGACGGAACCGGCCTGGCACGTCGCGGCCGACGACGGCGAGGAGGCCCATCGGGTGCTTGGTCGTGGTGTGGAAGGTACGGGCCCATCGCGTCAGCACGCGGTCGTTGTCGGGTAGCAGTCCCCACAGCCAAGGATGAACAACGTCGTGACCGTGCTCGACCCTGCCGAGGGGCATCGACACCGACAGCGGCGTTGCTCCTGGAGTGCTCAGCCACTGATCGTCGTAGCGAAAGGTGATCTCGCCCCCGGCGCGTACGAGTACGCCGACGCAGCGCGTGCCGTCCAGAACGACAAGCCGACTGGCCGCCATCAGGCCGATCCGGCAAGGTCACGCAGGTGGGCATCGAGGTCGATGTCCGCTGAAGTGACGCTGCGGCTGACAGTGGCGGGCTCGGGGGCGTCGGCCGTCAGGGGCACGCCCAGGGTGGTGAGGACGCGCAGAACCAAGCCGAGCTCCGCCCGCATCTTTCCGGCCTCGAGCTCAACGATCCACCTGCGACTCACCCCAGCCGCCATGGCGAGATCCTGCTGAGTCATGCTGCGTCGCACCCTCGTGGCACGTACGAACGCGCCGAGGTCGCCAGCCGTCTCGATACGGGCCATCGCATTCCCCTCGCGGCACGGTTGTGCACGTGCGTGCACCTTCACCATTGTGCACGCTCGTGCTCATCGCGGCAAGGGCCTGTGTGTACGAGCGTGCGCTCGCTGTGATGTGCACGCTCGTGCACAGGAGCCTGGGGCACGTCGCCTGCGCGCACTGATACGGGTTCGGGTGCAGGACGCGGGACTCATCAGATTCTCTCGCGACGGCGCGACGGCGCGACGTCGCGACGTCGTGACTGAGGCCAGCCGTCGGTCAGCGTCACGCAGCAGTACGTCGAGATGTGCGTTGCATTTATTTGACCGCCGGGTATTCGAATGGTCAAGTAAACGCTCAGAAGGCTCCCCCTGAACCCTGTCTACCGGAGGGCTGGTTGCAAGAACCTGACCGACCAGCATTCTCTCGATCAAGGATCTGCGACGGAGGGCAGGCTTGTGGCCCGTCCATGGAACACACTGGTGTTCAGCGGGGATGCCGACCCTGCCGTGCTCAGCCGCGCCGTAGGCCGGGGCACACTCCGCCGCCTCGCCAGCGGCATCTACACCAGTGTGGTCGACCTCGAGCCCGAACGGGTAGTCGCGCGCCACCTCTGGGAGATCGTCTCCCACGAGATGCCCGGTGCCGTCCTTGTCGACCGCACCGCGGTCTCGATCAGCCCCTATGACGGCGCCATGCACGTCGACCACCCGCGAACCCGGCCCCTCGAGCTGCCAGGCTTGCGTGTACTACCCCGACGAGGACCAGGTCCGGTCGAGGGCGATGCGCCGTTCATGCAGACGTCGCTGTACCTGTCCTCACCGGCCAGGCAGCTGCTGGACAATCTGGCGCGCGGACGCGGCGCCACAGCACGCACGCTGTCCGACGCTGAGGTCGAGGAGTGGCTGGACCGCGTGGCCGCCGAGCGCGGCGCGGCCGCGATGACCCGGCTGCGTGACGAGGCCCGCGCGCTCGCGCCCGTCCTCTCGCGGCAGAAGCAGCTGGCGCGCCTTGACGCCCTCATCAGCGCAGCACTCGGCACCGGGGATGCGGACGTGCCACGGACGGCACGGCTTGCAGCCCGGGCCAAGGGCCAGCCCGTGGACGCGACGCGGTTGGACGCCTTCCGAGCACTCGCCGGTGAGCTGGCCGACTCAGGCCCGGTGGTGCTGCCCCATCTGCCCGAGGACCGCCCGCGCAGGGCGCTGCTGCCGTTCTACGAGGCGTACTTCTCGAACTTCATCGAGGGAACCGAGTTCACTCTGGATGAAGCGGCTGGCATCGTCTTCGACGGGGACATCCCGACCGACCGTCCAGCAGACGCCCACGATGTTCTCGGCACGTACGAGATCGTCGCCGACGACGACCAGATGCGCCGTGTCCCCTCGAGCGCCGACGAACTCGAACAGCTACTCCTTGCTCGGCACGCCGCCGTCATGCGCAGCAGGCCGGACAAGGGCCCGGGCACCTACAAGACCCGGCCCAACCGAGCCGGCAACAGCCACTTCGTGGCACCTGAACTCGTCATCGGCACACTGCGCCACGGCTTCGAGCTCATGAGCGGCATCACCTCGCCCTTCCAGCGCGCCGTGTACATGATGTTCCTGATCTCCGAAGTGCATCCCTTCGGGGACGGCAACGGCCGGGTCGCCCGGATCATGATGAACGCCGAGCTCGTCACAGCCGGCGAAGTCAGACTGATCATCCCGACGGTGTACCGAGAGAACTACCTCGCCGCGCTGCGTGCTGCCACCCGCACCGGCAACTACGCGGCCCTCGCGGACACGCTTGCGTTCGCCCGCCGGTACACCGCGCAGGTTGACTTCAGCAACCGTGATACAGCCGAGCGAGATTTGACACAGACGCACGCCCTGCGCGACGCGCGAGAGGCCGAGGACGCCGGACTCCGGCTGATCCTGCCGTCACGGCTCACGCAGCGCTGACCCCCGCCGTGTTCAGTGCCGGCCTCCCTCAGCGTCGCCGGCACGGGAATCTGCGGAATCCGGGCACCGGTCGACGGCGGCCGGGCGGGACGCTGCGCAGCCGCAGCGCACGTTCAGCAGGCGGCCGAGACCGACCGGCAGGTCCCGCGGCTCCGCCAACGGCGCCGGGAAGGGCAGCCGGACCCGTCCCGCACCGCCGCCTCCGACGCCGACGACGGTGAGACCGCCGGCGTCCAGCCCGATGGCGTACGCGAAGGCGGCACGGTGGCCCCGGTCGCGGACGCAGGCCGCGAGAGCGTCGGTGTGGCCGGCGTTCAGGTGAGCGAGCACGGCCGGCGCGGCGTCCCGCAGCGGGTCGGGATCGGCCGCTGCGTAGGCCGCCCCGCCGAGCAACACGGCTGGGTTACCGACCCGGACGGCGGCGACCGCCAGGTGGAAGACGAGGCCGCCCCGCTCGCCGAGCCCGGGCAGCCGGCGCACGCTCCCGTGCAGCAGCACCGGCTCACAACCATCAGGCTCGACGTGCAGGCTGGCCACCGGCCGGGCGAGCAGTTGCCGGGCCGCGATCGTGCTCCGGGCCAGTTGGACCTCCACCGTGCCGTCGGTCCGCGCCAGCACGGTGACGCTGCTGGTGTGCCGGCTGCTCGGTCGGCGGTCGTACGTGGTGAGCGACCCGAGGCGGGCGCAGGCGACCGAGATCCTTGCCTGTACGGCGACATCGCTGCCGGCCATGCGTACCGGCTCCTCCTTGTGTCCCGACCCGGGCGTGGTCCAGGGAGGTGCTGCACGCCTTGGTCGCAACTCGCTATTAGGGGAGCCTAACCTTACCTAGCGTTCTGTGGGTGTCAACCTGCGGGGTCTGCGTTCACTCCGCCTGCGTGGGCTGCTCGGCGAGCAGCGTGTCGACGTCGGCCTCGCCTTCGCGGTAGCGGCGGGTGATCTCGCCGCTGCACGTATCCATGACCGCCTGCACCGCGCGGCGCTTGCCCGAGATGGTCTGCTCCTCCTCCGACAGGGTGCGCATCGCGTGGGCGAGCTCGTCGGTCGACCGGGCCGCGGTGTCGGACAGGTCGACGTTGGCGACCAATGCCTCGACGTACCGGCGGTGGCTGTCGGCGCGGGACGGTTCGACGGTGGAGTGCCGGCCGAGGCCGCGGGCCGGCGTGCGTGGCTCGTCGGCCAGGATCGTGGCCAGCCCCTCGACGAGGGTCTGCGTCGAGGAGCTGTCTCGGCGGTTCAGCTCGGCGCGCAGGATGTCGAGCCGGCCCTGGATCATCCGGCGCAGGTAGGACAGGTCGACCTCCTCCTGCTCGGCCTCGAGCCGCAGCTCGCGCACCTCCGCGAGCGGCAGGTCACGCAGCCCGTCGAGGAAGTCCTCGGCCAGCACGCGATCGATGCGCCGGCTCCCCTGCGCGGTGCCTTCGACGCTCACGCCTGCTCCTCACTGTCCGCGAACCGGGTGTTCGGGTCCCATCGTGGCAGATGCACTGACGGGCCGGCCCGGCGCGCACCCGTTGACCCGTACGGCTCAACGTCGGGCGGGTGCGTGCCGATGCTCGTCAGGTGCGCCACCGCGTACCCAGGGGCGGAGAGGAGGCCGGAGCGTGCTGAAGGGCAACCTCGGCTCCACGCCCCTGCCCGAGGTGCTGCGCTCGCTGGCCCACGGCGCCGCGACGGGGTGCGTGCACGTCGTGGACGGGGCCGGCGAGGTCGCGAAGGTCTATCTGCGCGGTGGCCGTGTCTACGCCGTCAATGCACCCGGCAAGCGCCCCCAGCTCGGCTCCCGACTGGTGTCCTCCGGCGCCCTCGGTCCCGAGGCCCTGGCCGAGGCACTCGAGGCCCAGCGCACCGAGCTGCAGGGCTGGCGGCTGGGCGAGCTGCTGGTCCACCTCGGATACGTCGACCAGCCGGTCGTCGAGGACTTCGTCAACGAGCAGGTCCGGGCGTCACTGTCGGATCTGCTGCGGTGGCAGCACGGGACGTGGAAGTTCCGCGTCAACGAGCGCACCCGCGAGGATGTCGCGCCTCCGGCCGACGTCGAGACGCTGCTGGACGAGATCGAGTCCCGCGACGGGGTGTGGGCGCAGATCGCGCAGGCGGTGCACGGTCCTGATGCCGTTCCGCTGCTGTCGGCCGGTGACACCGCGTCCGCCGAGACCGAGATCGACCCGGACGCCTGGTCGCTGATGTGCAAGGTCGACGGCGTACGCACCATCACGGAGTTGGCCCGCGAGTGCGGCTTCACGCTCTACGAGGCCGGCCAGGTCGTCTACACGCTGGTCTCGGCCGGGCTGCTCGAGGTGGAGGAGGCCGCGCTCGAGGCGCCGGGCGGTGCCGACGCGTCGGACGGTCCCGACGCGTCGGACGGTCCCGAGGTGCCGGACGGTTCCGAGGTGCTGGACGCCGCGACCTTCCTCGCCGAGGCATCCGCCGCGACGACTCCCCCTGCCGAACTCGCGGCCCGGCTCGTATCCACACTCACCGGGCTGGGGGTCCCGGCTCCACGCGAGGAGCCGGCGCGCTCGCTCGAGCTACCGGCTGACAGCGCTGTGGTCGACGGCTCCATTTCGCGGGTCTCGGAGGCGCTGGCCGCTCTCCTCGGCCCCGCAACAGCGAGCGATGACCTATTCGGTGCTCCCATACGCCGACCGGCCACGCCGGCGCCCGAGCCCGAGGATCCGAGGAAAATCGAGCGGGACCGTCGGGCGGCGGTCCGCCGCGAGCGTGACGCCGAGGAGCTGGCGGTCGCTCAGGCCGAGCTCGAGGCGGCCAAGGCCGCCGACGTCGCGGAGTTCGAGGCGCTGCACGGCGAGGACCACGTCGCCGAGGTGGTGAACCTCCAGGATGTACGCGCCGCAGCGGAGGCGCAGGCAGCAGCCGAAGCGGCGGAGCAGGCACGGCTCGCCGAAGAGGCCCGGCTCGCCGAAGAGGCGGAGCGCGCACGGCTCGCGGAAGAGGCGCGACTGGAGGAAGAAGCCGCCCAGCAGGCAAGGTTCGAGGAGGAAGTCCGGCTCGCGGAAGAGGCCCGGCTGGCAGAGGAAGCCCGGCTGGCAGAGGAAGCCGCGCAGCAGGCACGGTTCGAGGAGGAAGTCCAGCTCGCCGAAGAGGTTCGGCTGACGGAAGAAGCACGTCTCGCGGAAGAGGTCCGGCTAGCCGAGGAGGCCGCGCAGCAGGCACAGCTCGAGGAGGAAGCCCGGCTCGCCGAGGAAGCACGGCTCGCCGCGGAAGCCGCCGAACAGGCACGTCTGGACGAGGAAACACGGGCCGCGGAGGAGGCCCAGCTGCTTGCCCAGCAGAGCGAGCAGTCGCGCCGTGATGAGCAGGCAGCGGCCCAGGCTGCGGCCTTGGAGTTCGCCGCGTTCACCGCTGACCTGGACGACCCGTCGAACCAGCTGCCGCCCAGCATCGATGCCGAAGCCCAGGCTGCGGCCTTCGCCGAACTCAGCGCCTCGGCCACGATGGTGGCTCCCGCCGAACCGGCACCGGCACCGGCACCGGCACCCGCGCCGGTCTACGAGCCCGATGTCCAGCCGGTACCGACCTACGGTCACCACGACACCGACACGGCCGCGCTGCTACGCGAACTCACCTCGCTGGGCCTGGACGACGACCCGCCGCTGCCACCCCCCACCCGCCCCGCCACTCCGCGCCCCGTCGCTCCGGCCGTCCCGAAGAAGAAGAAGGGCCTGTTCGGTCGCGGCTGACCAGCCCGTCCGGACCTCAGACCGCCCTGGAGCGCACCGCCCAGGCTGATCCCGCCAGGGCTCCCCACGTTCCGGCAGGAACGCCACCGCCGACCACGTCAGCGCAGGCGCATCAACCGTTCGCGCGCTGCCGCTGCCTGCCGAGCCGGCGACAGCGGCGCCTCGTCGGCTGGTTCCGGGTCCACCCGGGCGGCGACCGTGCCCGCCGTCAGCGCAGCCTCGTCGGGGACCTGCCGCTTGACCAGCGCCAGCGCGATCGGACCGAGCTCGTAGTGCCGCACTGCGGTGCCGACCCGGCCGACGGTGCGCCCGTCGAGCGTCACGTCGTCGCCGGCCGCAGGCAGCTCGCTGTCGGAGCCGTCCAGGTGCAGCAGCACCAGCCGGCGCGGCGGCCGGCCCAGGTTGTGCACCCGCGCGACCGTCTCCTGCCCTCGGTAGCAGCCCTTGTCCATGTGCACCGCGGAGCCGAGCCAGCCCACCTCGTGCGGGATCGTGCGGTGGTCGGTGTCCAGGCCGAGCCGGGGCGATCGGCCGGCCACCCGCAGCGCCTCGTACGCCATCACTCCGGCGAGCGGAGCGTCGTGGGCCGCGACGTCGGTACGCGGGACCAGCCGCGGCGCGGGATCGGCCACCACGGCGTACGAGGACGTCACGTCGCTGACCTCGACCTGCAGCAGGAAGCGCATCCGGTCGAGGAAGTCGACGAGTGCGCCGGCCGTGCCCGGCTCGACGTGCGCGAGGACCGCCTCGCCGTCGTCGATCAGGTGCAGGTGGTGCTCGACGTGGCCCTGCGGCGAGAGCACCAGCGCCTGCGTCGACTGGCCGGTCGGCAGGGCGGTCAGGTGCTGGGTGACCAGGCTGTGCAGCCAGCTCAGCCGATCCGGGCCGGCGATGCGGACGACGCCGCGGTGCGACAGGTCGACCCGCGCCTGCCCGGTCGCGAGGCGCCGCTGCTCGGCGTAGGGGTCGCCGTAGTGCGCGGCGACACCGGCGTCCGGCGGGTCGGCGGGGACGGCTCCGGGGCGGGCGAGCAGGGGGGAGGTCACATTGGTGCGAAGGCGTGACGCGGGAGCGGTGTTCCCGGACGCGCCGCGGCCCCTCCCGGAGATC
>JBBDWV010000001.1:0-45479 GCA_040902655.1 Mycobacteriales bacterium | reverse complement strand
CGGGAGGGGCCGCGGGTCGTGCGACGGACTAGCTCGGGCTGGCTGTCGCCGACGCCGTCGGGCTCGCCGTGGGGCTCGGCGACGGGCAGGTCTGGAGCAGCGACGGGCTGCAGCTGGGTGACGGGCTCGGCGCAGCAGTCGCCCCGTCGGTGGTCAGGTAGCCGACCACGTCGACGATCAGGTGCGCTGTCGGTGTGCCGGAGCCGCCGACGAACAGCGTCACCTGCCGGTTGCTGCCCAGCGCACTGGTCACCTCGTTGGCCTGCGTCCCCGCCGACGCCGGCTGCGTCGCCGTCGCCTGCCGCTCGGCCCGGAAGTTGACGTTGGACGTGTCCGGGCGGGTGCTGCCGGTCGGGTAGACCGTCACGAAGCCGGGGCGGGTGCCGTTGGTGGCCGTGACGTTGAGGATCACGCCGGTGGCGTTCGACGGGACCGTGGACGGCATCGTGACCTGGACGTCCCCGTTGCGTCGCGACCCGTTGTCGTCGCGGGTGTTCAGGGCGCGGGTCGGCTGCTGCAGCGGCGTGAAGACCTGGGTGCCGGATGCGGAGCCGGGAGTGACCGCCCCGACGACGTCGACGATCAGGGCTGCCGACGCCGAGTCGACGAACAGCGAGACCTGGCCGGCCTTGCTGCCGGTGCCCACGCGGGTGACCACCTCGTTGGCCTGCGTCTGACCCAGCTCGAAGTTGACGTTGCTGGTCTCCGGTCGCTCGGTGCCGGTCGGGTAGACCACGACGAAGCCGCGGGCACTCGGCCCGGTGACGGTGACGTTGAGGATCGCGTCGGTGCTGCCCTCCGGGAGCCGGTCGGACAGGTCGACGACGACCTCGCCCGTGCGCCGCTTGACCGTCTTCTCACGGGTGTCGAGCTCCCGCACCGGCGCGCTGGTGGTGACCCGGCCGGTGTCCGCCGCGTCCGTCGTGGTGAAGAAGCCGACCAGGTCCACGATCACGTGGGCCTTGGCCGAGTCGACGAACAGCGAGACCCGCTTGTCCACCGGCAGGCCGACGACGACCTCGTTGGCCTGCGTCTGCGCCGGGTCGAAGTTGACGTTGCTGGTCCCGGGCTTGGTGTTGCCCTTCGGGTAGACGACGACGAAGCCGCGGGCCGAGGGGTTGGTCACCGTGACGTTCAGCACCGCGGCGGTGGCGTTCGGATCGGTGATCCGGGTCGACAGGTCGAGGACGATCTCACCTGTACGCGGGGAGCCGCGGTCGTCGCGGGTGTCCAGCGCGCGCACCGGGCTGCTCAGGCCGGCGTAGCGGGCGTTGCTGCGCAGTCCGTCGGCCGGGGCGCTCGGCGACGGCGAACCGGAGGCGGTGACCGTCAGGCAGCCGCTGCAGACCGGACCGGACCTGCCGTCCGTCGTGACCGGCGTGACGTCGCGCTTGCCCGGGGCGGCCGCGGCGGTGGTCTGCAGGTTCACCGTCGCCCCGGTGTCGCTGACGACGTCGACGGACGCGACCGTGACGCCCGAGCCGGACACCGCGAACTCGATGCCCTCGGAGAAGTGGGTGCCCTTGATCGTGACGGTGCGGGAATCGCTCTGGCTGATGGTGTCCGGGTCCAGGCTGGCGACCGTCGCCGGCTGCGGCTGCGCGATCGAGAAGCGGCAGTCGCAGGCGTTCAGGCTGCCGTCGTCCTGCGTGAGCGTCGGCTGGTAGGCCTTGGAGCCGGGCGCGGCGTTGCGGACGTCGTAGTCAGCGGTGACGCTGTTCGGCCCGTAGCTGACGTTCGTCCCGACGATGGTGAGGTCGCTCCGGCTAGCGCTGCCGGGGCTCTCCGCGACGTAGACCAGGCTCGGCGTCCCGGACTTGGGCACCGCCGGGCCGGTGAAGGTGAGCGTGACCGTCGGTGTCGCCGAGGGGCTGTTGCTCGCGACATTGGGGTCGACGCCGGTCAACGCCGCGCCGTTGACGGTGAAGCAGTCGGTGCAGGTGGCCGTGCTGCCGTCGGTGTTGGTGACGCGCAGGCCTCGGGGGCCGGTCACGGCCGCCGTCTTGACCTGGAAGCGCCGCAGCATCTCGGTGGCGGTGGTGCGCTCCGCGACCTCGATCGTGCAGCCGGGCGCTTCCTGGCGCGCCGCACACTGCTCAGCTGTGCCGGTGGTCGTGGGGGCGGCGATCGTGACGTTGGGATCCACCGCGCCGTCCAGCAGCACCTCGAGGCGCGTGCCGCGGGCGAAGCCGGTGCCCGCCACGGTGATGTTGGCCTCCCCGCCCTGGGCCACGGCGTTCGGCGTGGTCGACGAGACGGTCAGCGCCTGTGACGAGATGACTGTGAAGCAGCTCTGGCAGGAGTCACTCGCGCCGCTCTTCGGGTCGGTGATCGTCGCGTTGTAGACGCCGGGGTTGGCCGGGCCGTCGTTCGCCCCGCTGCCGGTGTCCGCGAAGTTGAACTCGGCCCGGGACTGCGTCAGCACGCTCGTGCCGGTCGTGTTGGCGGTCAACGTGTCCGTGGTGTTGGGGCGCGTCAACTCGACCCTCGAGTCCGGGGTGAAGGAGCTCTGCGTGGTCAGCGTCAGGACCTCGCTGGGGTCGTTGTTGATCGCAAAGTTCGGATCGATGTCCACGATGTTCGCGGCGCTGGCCGCCGGCGCGATCAGGAGACCGGCCAGCAGGGCTGAGGTCGTGGCGAGGACACCCACCGCGAGGCGGCGGCGTGTGGCGATCTTCATGGGACTCCTGTGTGGGTCGCGTGGGGTCGCGGCACCGTAGGCGGGGGCGGCTCGCACCGCGGTGGAGGAGGGCTTACTGCTCAGGACGCCCGAACCTACTCAGGGTTCGCCGCCCGGCCGCAGGTTCCTGCCCCGGCGCCCGAGACCCGGGCGCACCCGGCGCAGCGGCCGAACACCGCGAAGTGCCCCACGTCGACCTGGAAGCCGCGGGTGGCCGCGAGCTCCTGCACGATCGGCGACACCAGCTCCGGGGGCGCCTCGTCGATCCCGCCGCAGTCCCGGCAGACCAGGTGCACGTGGTCGTCGTCGCTGGCCACCGAATACGTCGGCGCACCGTGCCCGAGGTGCGTGTGCTGCACCAGGCCCAGCTCCTCGAGCAGCTCGAGGGTGCGGTAGACGGTCGAGATGTTCACCCCGCTCGCGGTCTGCCGCACCGCGGTGACGATGTCCTCCGGGGTCGCGTGGCCGAGCCGCCCCACGGCCTCGAGCACGAGCTGCCGCTGCGGTGTCAGCCGGTAGCCGCGGGCACGCAGCTGTGCCTGCCAGTCGCCCTGGACCGCCCCGCCCTTGCCCATCCCCGGACAGTAGCCTCCGACGGGTGACCTCCCCGGTGCTCGCCCTGCTCGGCGACCCGCCGCGCCTGGTCGACCCGGCGACACCCGTCCTGCGCGCGGACGACCTCGGCGTCGCCCGCGGCGAGGCGGTCTTCGAGACGCTGCGGATCGCCGCGGGCCGACCCGCCTTCCTCGACCTGCACCTGGCCCGGCTGCAGCGTTCGGCCGAACGGGTCGCGATCGCGCTGCCGGGTGGCTGGGTCGAGCTGGCGCAGACGGCGACCCGGGCGTACGGCGACGGCGACGGCGACGGGATGCTGCGGCTGACCTGTTCCAAGGGGGCCCCCGGCGCCGGCCCCGTCGGCTTCGCCGTCGCCGGTCCGGTCCCCGTGGAGGTGGTGCGTGGCCGCGAGCACGGCGTCACCGCCGTCACGCTCGACCTCGGCATCCCTGCCGACCTGCGGGCCGCCGCCCCGTGGCTGCTCGGCGGGGTCAAGAGCACGTCGTACGCCGTGAACATGGCCAGCCTGCGCGCCGCCGAGGCACAGGGGGCGCAGGAGGCGATCTGGGTGAGCGGCGACGGTCAGGTGCTCGAGGCGCCGACCGCCACGGTGGCCTGGGTGCGGGACGGCGTACTCGTCACGCCACCCGCCGACGAGGTCGGGACGCTGCCGGGTACGACCGCGCATGTCGCCCTGGCGCGCAGCCCGGTGCCGGTGGAGGTTCGGCGGGGCACCGTGGCGGAGCTGCGGGGCGCCGAGGAGGTACTGTTGCTGTCCAGCGTCCGCGGGGTGGCGCCGGTGGTCCGGCTGGACGGCCGCGACCTGCCGGTCGGTCCGGTCACCGCCGCCCTCCGGGCCGCCTTCGAGTCGGCGGTGCGGGAGTAGGCCCGGGCGTCGGCGGTCAGCTGCTTGCGGCCTGTTCGTCGAGCGTCTGCTGCAGGGCGGCCAGTGTCTCGGCACGTGACCCCTGCGCCACGGCGACACCCTCCACGGCCAGCAGGTCCTGAGCCGCCCAGATGTCCAGCGCCAGCGCGCGCGCGAACTCCCGCAGGGTCAGCCGTCCGGCACGGTAGGCGTCCAGCGCCTCTCGCTTGTCCAACTCGCGCAAGGCCAGGTCGACGAGCTGCCGGATCGCCGTGGACCGGTCCTCGAGTCGCGACTGCGCAAAGGCATCGATCCGGGCCAGCAGATCGGTGTCCAGGGTGGCGTTGACGCGGACGGTCTCGCTCACGACAGCTCCTCCACATAGGCGTCGGCCAGTGCTGCCGTCAGGCGCCCGGCATCTCGCAGGGCCACGATGACGGCACGTGCAGCAGGGGCATCGAGCCGGCCCGAGCGGTGTGCCAGCACGACGAGATCAGCGGTACGAAGCCACCGGACTCCGACGTTGCGCGCGCGCCGACCCAGGGCCAGGTCGTTGGTCAGGAGCAGCCCCACCGAGGCTGCTGCGCGCAGCACCCTGGCGTCGACGCTACCGATCGGATCGACGGGATTCAGCTCATGACCGGCAACAGCCGCCTCGATCGCGGCCGCGTCAGCATGGCCCCCAGCACGGCCCGCGTCCACTGCCTCCGCATGCACGACGTCGAGCAACACCGGCGTCAACCCGCTGAGCTCCAGGATGCCCAGATGGCCTGCGCGCGCGAGGGAGACCAAGGTGGAGGTGTCCACGACCGCACGCATTTGACCAGCGTAGTGCACACGCTGTGTGCACTACGCCGCTATGCCGGCTGGGAGACCTCCGGCCGCGGCGCCGGAATCTCGGTCGCGAACAGCTCCTCGCTGCGCGGGCCCAGGACCAGGTCGAGCAACAGCGACAGCGGGACGCCCCTGTGCAGCAGCGACATCGCCGCCTGGGACGGGCAGCGGGTGGCGACGAGCGATGCCGTGCTCACGGTTCCTCCTGAGGGCACTTCGACTGACATGCAAGGGTGATCGTCCGGGCGTGTGGTCCGCACGACAGCCGGACGGGTGAACGGTCCGGCCGTCGCGCAGTACCGCGATCTTGACCGCCGGGCCACGCCCCGTCCGGAAGGCGCGCCGAGAACTCGCCGGCAAACGCGGTGACAACTTCCCGATGGCGACCTACTCTTGTCCGCACACTGGAGAGGAGGTGGTCCGAGGCTTGAGTATTCATCGGACAAGTGAGGTGGCTGTCCGCTAGGACGCCGTAGCAAGGACCGTTCGCTGGTCTTCGATCGCGCGCCTTTCTGCGGCGTACGGCGAATCCAGAACAGGCACCCGACCCCGGGCCGCCGGCCGTGTCCAGCCGGCCCACTTCCCGCCGCTCGCGGCAGGACAGTGGAAGTGGCCCGGGGTCTGCCATGCCCGGACGCGGCCGACGCGCACGGTTACGCTCCCCGCTGATGACTTCAGCCTGTGTGGTCGGCCTCGGCTACGTCGGGCTGCCGCTCGCCGTCGCGCTGGCCGAGGCCGGCGTCGCCGTCGTGGGCTACGACGTCGACCCGCTTCGGGTCGCCGAGCTGCGCTCCGGCCGCAGCGGCATCGAGGACGTCCCGGACGCCGCCGTCGCCGGGATCGGGTTCACCGCCGACCCGTCCGACACGGCCGGCTGCTCGACGTACGTCCTGTGTGTCCCCACGCCGCTGCGCGAGGGGATGCCGGATCTCGGTGCGGTGCAGGCCGCCGCGCGCGCGGTCGCGACCGTCCTGTCACCCGGCGACCTGGTGGTGCTGGAGTCGACGACCTACCCGGGCACCACCGAGGAGGTCGTTGCCCCGCTGCTGGACGCCGGCTCCGGGCTGGCCGCCGGCCGCGACTACCTGCTGGCCTACTCGCCGGAGCGGATCGATCCCGGCAACCCGACGTACGGCATCCGCAACACCCCGAAGGTCGTCGGCGGCCTGGATGATCCGTCGACGAAGGCAGCGGTGCGGTTCTACGAGCAGATCTGCGACACGGTGGTGCAGGTCGACGGCACCCGTGAGGCCGAGATGGCCAAGCTGCTGGAGAACACCTTCCGGCACGTCAACATCGCGCTGGTCAACGAGATGGCCGTGTTCTGCCGCGAGCTGGGCATCGACCTGTGGCAGGTCATCGAGGCCGCCCGCACCAAGCCGTTCGGCTTCATGCCGTTCTACCCGGGGCCCGGCGTCGGCGGGCACTGCATCCCGGTCGACCCGTCCTACCTGTCCTGGCGGGTCCGCAAGCTCGGCTTCAGCTTCCGCTTCGTCGAGCTCGCCCAAGAGATCAACGCACAGATGCCGAGCTACGTCGTCACGCGCCTGGCCGACCTGCTCAACGAGGCGGGCCTCGCGCTGTCCCGGTCGCGGGTGCTGTGCCTGGGCGCCGCCTACAAGCCGGGGGTGGCCGACGTGCGGGAGTCGCCGGCGATCGAGGTGATGCGGCAGCTGCGCCGCAAGGGCGCGACGGTGTCCTACGCCGATCCGCACGTCGCCGACCTGGTCCTCGACGCCGAGCGACTCTCGGCGGTGTCCCTGGACGCCGCGACGCTCGACGCCGTCGATGCGGTGGTGGTCCTGACACCCCACGCCGGCTTCGACCTCGAGCTCGTACGCGCGCAGGCGCCCCTGGTGCTGGACACCCGCGCCGCCGTTCCGGCCGGAGACAACGTCTTCCGGCTGTGAGGCGGCGCGGCGGACGCGCGACGCGGAGCGGCGAGCCGCCGTCGTCGACTCCCTGGCCCGCTGGTCGTTGATCAGCGTCACGGAGTCGAACGATTCGGACCCTGCCAGGACGGCGACGTCGAGGTCCCGCGCCTCAGGCACGGCGCACGCCGCGCTGCCGAAGACGGTCAGCGGCTGGATCCCGTGCCGCTCGCACAACACGTCGAGCCCGCCACTCGCCGCCGCGTCCCGCAGCCGCGCCAATCCCTCCGCCGGAGTCGCCACCTCCGCATCGTGGCACGCAGCCGCTCCGCGGGATCCGACCGCCGCCGGCCGCTGCGTGATCTTGGTGCCGTGCGGGAGCGCGAGCCGGGCGGTGGCGGCACCAAGATCAGTCGAGGTGGCTCCGTGTTCAGCAGCGGGGTGTCCGGCGCCGCTGCTGCACCAGCCTCAGGGCACCAGCAGGCTGAGCGCCCCGCGGAGATCCGCGCTACCCGCCAGGCTCCTCCTGGATCGTCACCTCGGCGCTCGCGAACTGGGACTCCAACGATGACCTCCATGCCGGAAGATCACTGGCCAGCGTGAGCCACGTCAGCTCGCGGTTGATCTCGTCGTACTGGTGGATGATGAAGTTGCGGTTCGCGACAGCCAATGCCCGGTCGACCCCATCAGGTGCAAGGGCGCCGAGTCGCGCCAGCCGGTTGGCTGCCTTCGCCCTGCCTCCGCTGGCGTCGGGATGCTGCGACGGCCTACCGACCGAGCCGCGGCCGGAACAGGTACGCCCGCGGCGCCCGCCCGGCCGTCCACTGCTCGTGCTCGACCACTGCCTCGGCCTTCTCCCGGATGCCCGCCAGGCCGTGCCAGCGCTGCTGCCGTTCGTGTACGCGCACACGGTCTTATACGCCCTGCTCGGCGTCAGCAAGAGCCTCGGAGTGCTCCCCCGGTCTGCGGGCGCGCCATCAGGCGTGGCCGCGGCGTTCAAGCCTTCACGCTGTCGTTGCCGTCGCTGGTGAGGGTACGGGCAGTGCGCAGCACGTCGACGAGCGAGCCCGCGAATAAGGCCCGCCATCGAGATCTCGACCTCCAGTCCGTTGACAACGCGATGATCCAAGGGCCCGGTGGAGCACTCGTCCTGTCCTTGCTCAACCGGCTGGGCTACCCGGTTGACGACGGCGCCTACGTCGAGGTCTGGATCAGTGCGCTGACGCTCGCGGCCACGCAGTGGGCCGTGCAGCGCTGCTTGGACACCTTCACGTGGAGCGGACGCCGCGGACAGTGCCGGACCGACACCGGCCTGTGCTGTCAGGCGGTGTACACCACAGGTCAACAATCTGAAAATGTTGATCTGTGGTGTACAGCCGCTGTGCGGCACATGGCCGCCGCGGCCGGACAAGGCACCGCTGGCCCGGGCGTGGAAGATCCATGGGGCGTCGAGCCGCCGGACCAGGGCGGGCTGGCCGCCGTCGACGGCACCGGTGTGCTCAGTCCACCCGGCTCAGCCGGGCGGACAGGTGCGGCTGTAGCCCCTGGTCGACCGCCGCCATGTCGATCGCGTACGCCAGGTCGCCCTCCACCAGGCCGTAGAGCCGGTGCAGGGCGTTGACCGGCTTCGCGGTCTCCGTACGCGCCACGACGTCGGTCTGCAGCTCGATCTTGGTGAAGACGACCTCGCCGACGTAGACCTCCACGATGCCGGTCGGGTGGGACAACATCACCTCGACGTCACGCGGCTCCTTGCCGGGTCGCCACCAGCCGGCCTCGCGGGCGCTGCTCTTCACCCGCGCGCCGTCGGCGTCCAGGATCCAGGCCCGCGAGCTGTACTCCAGGAAAGGCCGGCCGTCGTGGGCGAAGACGACCTCCTGCTCGTAGCGCTGCTCCTCGATCGTCGGGTAGCCCACGACGCCGAGGCCGCTCCAGGTGCCGACGAGGAAGGCCAGCGGCTCGAGCCGCTCGTGCAGGTCAGGAGAGGTCACCCGGCCATTGTGCCGGTGGCCGACCGGAACGTCACCGCACCCGCGGGTGGTCGCGCAGCCAGGACCAGATCGTGCGGGTGGCGTCGACGCCGTGCTCGTCCCGGGTCATCCAGTGGTGGCCGGCCCGCGGCACGACCTGCAGCCGCACCTCGCCGCCGGCCCGCCGGAACGGCTCGAGCGAGGAGTCGACGGGCGGGAAGGTGACGTCCAGCTTCTCGTTGCGGCCGCCGTTCAGCGGAACGATGCTGTCGCCGGCGCCGTGCAGTACGAGCACCGGCACCGGCAGGATTGGGGCGCAGGGCGCGAGGAGCGGGCCGGCGACCACCGCGACCGCCGCGACGGTCTCGGACCGCTCGCAGGCGTAGCGCAGCGCCATCATGGCGCCGTTGGAGCCGCCGGTGACGTAGATGCGGGCGGGGTCGATGAGCGCCTTCGTACGGCTGATCGCGACGACCTCGTCCAGGAAGGCGACGTCGTCGACGCCGACCACGCTGCCGGGAAAGCAACACCCGCCGGCGTTCCAGGAACCCGACGCGCCCTCGGGGAAGGCGACGACGAAGCCCTGCTCGTCGGCCAGCGCCTCGAGCCGGCTGTAGGCGCGGATGGCGTCGGGCTTCTGACTGTGGGCGTGCAGCGCGACGACCAGGGGTGCGGGGGCCGGCAGGCCGTCCGGGACGTGCAGGACGAACGGGCGGGGCTCGCCCTCGTACGACCTCGTGGTCGGCACCGTGACAGAGTCGGGAAGCATGACGTCGGCGGGCGGGACAGCCCCGACATCGGAGGCGACAGCGGCGGACTGCACCTGGGCCGGGACGGCCGCGCGCTCGGCGCCGAGCGCGCCAGGGAGTCCAGCCACCAGGCACAGCAACGCCCCGGCGCCGACGAGCAGGGGGCGGCGCAGGTCCATCCGGCTAACGCTGGCCCTGATACAGCTTGTAGACGACGTAGACCGAGAACCAGCCGATGACGGCGAACGCCGACACGAGGATGCCGGCGAAGACGAACTCGAGCACGGGGGACCTTCCGGGTCGGCGGGGCGGGAGCAGCCTACCGGTCGGGCTGCCTCCGGCACCGGGTGGTCACGGCGACGAGCGCCGGTTGTGGCGGCGGGTCAGCAGGACGACGCCGAGCGACACCACCACCGCAGCGAGCAGCCCGGCCGCGACCGGGACGACGATCCGCGGGTTCTGGACCAGCGGGACCGCGGTCACCGGATCAGCCGCCGAACCGGCGGCGTCCGGGAAGGTGATCGTGCCCTCGACCGTCCGCTCCAGGCGACCGCTGCGCAGCGTGAGCACGGCCCGCCACGGACCGCCCTGGATGGCCTCCTCCAGGACGACGTCCACCGCACTGCTGTCACCCGGAGCCAGCGTCGTCCCCAGCTCGGCGGGGAAGGGCCCGGCGGACAGCCCGCCCGGTCCCTCGGACAGCTCGAGCGTCCCGCTCATGTCCAGCGCGCGGTCACCGGTGTTGCGTACCTGCGCGGTGACGGCCGGGCGGCCGTCCGGCCGGCGTACCGCCTGCAGGGTGCTGATCTCGAGGTCGCTGGCCGGCTCGGCCGGGCCGCCCACGCTGAGGTAGACCCGGACGCCGACCCGGCTGGCCACCGCGATGCCGGGGGCGGCCGACCTGGTCGTCATCTCGGCCATCAGCGCGGCGTAGCGCTCACCACCCCCTGCTCCGGCCGGTACGTCGATCTCGACCGTCGCCACGCCCTTCTGCCCGGGCGCCAGGTCCAGGGTCGCCGGCGTGACCCGCATCCAGCCGGTGAGGTCGTTCTCGCCCCGCCCCGGCCGTACACCGAAGGAGCCCTCCGCGATCTCGGCCGCCGCCGGATAGAGCGCGACCTGCCCCGCACTCGCCGTGCCGTTCACGACCTCGACCCGCCGGGACAGCGAGGCTTTCGGCTGGACATGGTCGACGATGTAGACCTGCGCCCGCGGGTCGTCGCGCCGGTCGCCCGGTGCGTCCAGCAGCCGGATCCCCAGCCCACTGGTGGCAGGGTCGGACGGCGTGCTCTGCGCCGTCGCCGGCACCGCACCCCCGCCGAGCAGCACGGCCAGGATCAGCCATCCGAACCGCATCACGCTCCCTGCCCTCCGGACACGACGGTACGGGGCAGGCCAGTGGCCTGCCCCGTATGGGTTGATCCGGATCAGACGACGGTGTGGGTGATCGTCGCGCTGTAGGTGCCGGCCACGACGTCGCTGTCGATGGTGACCTGGACCTCCGGCGTGTACTCCACCGAGTTGCTCGCCGTCGTCGTGGCCGTCACGAACGTCTGGGCGGTGCCGCTCAGCACGATGCCGGTGGAGGGGTCGACCGCGGTGGTGGCCGGTACGGCGGACAGCTCCGCCGAGGTCAGCGTCGGGCCGTTGCCGGCCGGGATGTAGGCCTTCGCCTTGGCCGCGGCGATGGTCTCGGTCACGCCGTCGACCGTCGCGGTGAAGTCGGTGGAGGCGACCTCGCTGGTCCAGCCGGCGGTCGACCCGCGGTCGTCGGTCACCGTCACCTTCGGTAGTACACCGGTGAGGGTGCTACCGGTCGAGCTGGAGGTGGCGGTGCCCAGACTGGCGCTGGTGGCGGCCGAGGCCACGGACAGGGTGCCCCCCTCCACCGTGAGGGTGGTGGCCACGCTGTCAGCGGCGGCCGGAGCTGCGGCGGCGACCACGGCGAGCAGGGACACCGCAGCGGTGCCGAGGGCGAGGGCGTGGGGGGTGCGCATGGGATGTCCTCTCGATTCTGCAGGCTCGCTGCCGGCGTGAGACACCGTCCACGAGATAACTGTCAGTAGTTTGTCCGTGACGGGGCGTTCGCGCATGACCAGGACTAGTCATTTCCGCACTAGTTCCTTCGTGCGGGGGACAGCAGCGACCGGCGCAGCGGACCGGCCGCGCAGCACGACGGCCCGGCCCCCGAACGGGGATCGGGCCGTACGCGCTGCAGCGTTTCCTGCTTCAGGTGGGCACTCGACTCAGGCGGGCACCTCGACGGCCGCCTCGACGGCCGTGCCCTTGGCCGCCTGTACGGCGGTGTCGACCGATCCGCCCGGGTAGAGCGTGCGCAGCGTCCACTCGCCGTCGGCGGCGTAGAAGCGGAAGTAGCCGGTGGCGGAGGCCTGCACCTCGGCGGTGAAGTCGCCGGTCGAGCCGAGCAGCCGGACATAGGCGCCGGGCAGCGGTGAGCCGTCCCGCCGCACGAAGCCGTGGATGACCGCCTCGTTCTGCGACACCTCGAGCGCGGGGAGCGTGTCCTGGTCAGGCGCGCCGCACATCAGACGTCCTTCTGGATCGGCACGCCGATGAGCGAGCCGTACTCGGCCCAGCTGCCGTCGTAGTTCTTCACGTCGCCCTTGCCGAGGATCTCGTGCAGCACGAACCAGGTGTGCGAGGAGCGCTCGCCGATGCGGCAGTACGCGATCGTCGGGGTCCCGTCCTTGAAGCCCTCGTCGCCGTAGAGCTTGGCCAGCTCCTCGTCGCCGCGGAAGGTGCCGTCGTCGGCGGCGGCCTTGCTCCACGGAATATTGATCGCGGACGGCACGTGGCCGGCCCGCTGGCTCTGCTCCTGCGGCAGGTGCGCCGGCGCCTTGATCTTGCCGCTGAACTCGTCCGGGCTGCGCACGTCGACAAGGTTCTTGCTGCCGATGCTGGCCACGACCTCGTCCCGGAACGCCCGGATCGACAGGTCGGGGGCCTTGGCCCGGTAGCCGGTGGTCGCGCGCTGCGGCACGTCCTTCACCAGCTCGCGGCCGTCGAGCTCCCACTTCTTGCGCCCGCCGTCGAGCAGCTGGACGCTCTGGTGCCCGTACAGCTTGAACTGCCAGTAGGCGTAGGCGGCGAACCAGTTGTTGTTGCCGCCGTAGAGCACGACGGTGTCGTCGTTGCCGATGCCCTTGGCGCTCATCAGCTTCGAGAAGTCGTCCTGGTCGATCAGGTCGCGGGCCTCCGGCTGCTGGAGCTCGGTCGTCCAGTCCAGCCGGACGGCGTTCTTGATGTGCCCGCCGTCGTAGGCGGACACGTCCTCGTCGACTTCGACGAACACCACCTTCGGGTCGTCCAGGTGGGCCTCGGCCCAGTCGGCATCGACGAGCACGTCGGCGCGGCTCATGCGGTAGCTCCTTCACGGTTGGTGGTGCGCTTGACGAGCAGATACATCTCGCAGCCCAGGCAGATGCCGAAGGCCGCGTTGAGGAAGGCCGCAGCCAGCGCCGCGCCGGTCGCGAGCAGCCCGACGACGGTCGCGCCGGCGGCGAAGCCGACGAGGGCCACGAGGGCGAACACGAGCCCGACCGCCTGGGCGAACCGCGGCGGCGTTGCCGGCTCGAGCTCGGCCGGCGGCGTGCGGTGCACGCCGAGCCTCGGCAGGCCGTGCTTCCAGAACAGGGCGTACGGATTGCGGCCAGCTGCGCCCAGCGCGAAGACGACCGCCTGTGCGGCGAGCAGGTACGCGTTGCCGGTGATCAGCACCGCGGCGAGCACGAACGTGGTGATCCAGGCCGCGAAGCGCGGCCCTCTCGGGTCGATCATGGGTCTCTCCTGAGTGTGTCGGTCCTCCGGCCAGGTCAGGAGGACGGACACAGGCAGCTGTCGACGCGGCAGAAGTCCACCACGCGACGCTTGACCAGGACCAGCATGGTGCTCACGGTAGCGCGGAACCGAGCGCGGCGAGCACGTCGGCCTTGCGGGGCTGCCCGGAGGCCCGCCGGATCTCGACGGCTGCCGCGTCCAGGACAAGGGTGGTAGGGGTTTTCAGGACCCCGAGCCGGCGCACCAGGTCCAGGTGCTGCTCGGCGTCGACCTCGACGTGGGTCACGCCGGGCACGAGCTCGGTCACCTCGGTGAGGACCCGGCGGGTCGCCCGGCAGGGGGCGCAGAACGCGCTGGAGAACTGCAGCAGGGTGGCCCGCCGGCCCGGTTCGGCGCCCAGCCCGGCCAGGACGCTGCGCAGGCTGGCCTCCGATGCCCGGTCGAGGCGCATCCGCCCGCTGCGGGCCCGGTGCACGAGCCCGACGGCGGTGCTCAGCACGAGCACGCCCGCGAGGATCTCCAGACCGGTCACGCTGTTGCGCAACGCTCGCCCACCCGGGGCGCTTCCCGTACCGGAACGGCGACCAGGTCACGGCCGGCTGGCTCAGCCACCCGCGGGTGCATACATGCAGATCCTTGCGTATGCTGATCTGCATGAGGACCACGCTGAACCTGCCCGACGGGCTCGTGGAGGCCGCGAAGAGCCGCGCAGCCCGAGAGGGCCGCACGTTCACCAGTCTCGTCGAGGAAGGACTGCGCGCGGTGCTACGTCCCTCCGCGTCGCCCGCCCCCGTCCAGCTCCCGGCGCACGGCACGGGCGGCGGCCGGGTGCTCGTCGACCTCGACGACCGCGAGGCTCTCGCGGGGGCGATGGAGTGATCCTGCTGGACGTCAACGTGCTGGTCGAGGCCGGGCACCGGGACGCTGCGAGGCATGCCGCGTCCGCGCGGTGGTTGCAGGAGGTTCTTGCAGGCCCGCGGCCAGTCGGTCTTGCCGATGTCGTGCTCACCGGCTGTCTACGCGTCCTGACGCACCGGCGGGTGTTCTCCGACCCGGCACCGCCTGCCGTCGCGCTCGACTTCGTCGAGGCCGTTCGCCGGGCGCCAGCGGCCGTACAGGTGCCGGCCACCGCTGCCACCTGGCAGACCTTCGGAGCCTTGCTGCGCGACGACGACGGGCTGCGCGGAAACCTGGTTCCGGATGCCTGGCTGGCGGCACTCGCGCTGTCCCACGGCGCCTGGCTCGCCACCCGCGACCGCGGCTGCGCTCGCTTCCCGGGGCTGTCGCTCATGGCGCCGCCGTGACCGCCTCGGGCGCCGGTGGGGGTGCGGGAGATGCGGCAGAACCTGCGGCGCGTCTTCAGCGCCCGCGCAACACCGTCGGGCCCGAGCTGGCGAGGAAGACCAGGCCCTCCGCCTGCACCTCGACACCGGTGACCTGCAGGCCGTACGGCAGCCCGGTCACCGGTATCCGCAGGTCCAGCCGGCCGCGCAGAGCTCGGGTGAGCAGCTCGTCCACCGCCTCGTGACCGACCTCGAAGGACTGAGCACTCACCACCAGGTCGCCCTCCACGACCTCGACGTCGGACAGGGCGGTGGCCGATACCTCGCGCCCGAGCACCTGGACGCTGCCAGTCACCCGCAGCTGCCCACCGGCCGGGGAGACGACCAGTTGCCGGTCACCCGAGCGCCGGGACAGCTCGTCGTAGCCCACGACCGCCCGGGCCCGGATGCCGTCGACGGGCACCTGCTCGACCGAGCCGGACAGCGCGTCGGACAGCGGTACCTGCGCGCCGTCCAGCGTCGCCTCCAGGCGGTTCAGGGTGATCTCGCCGGCGGTCACCACGTCCGCACGGACCTCCACCCGGGTGTATCTCCCGGCCAGCGCCTGCGTGAGGAACGGGAAGCCGCCGACGTCGACGTCGGGCTCCGACCGCAGCCCGGCAGCGGCCTGCGCCTGCGCCGCGACGGCCTGCGCCGCGAAAGCCGCAGCGGCCCGGTCGGCGACGAGGAGCAGCCCGAGCAGGACGACGAGGGAGATCGCGATGCGCTTCACGGCAGGACCAACCGACCGGCGAGCAGGGCGATCGGCCCGAGCACGGCGTACGGGAGCAGGAGCGCGGTCGGGCGCAGAGCGGCTACGCGGCGGGCGTCGCGCCAGCCGGCCCGAAGCTCGGCCGCGCCGAGGTCGACGGCGAGATCGGCTGTGGCGACGGTGGAGGCGATCACGAGACCGAGCAGGGCAGCCGAATGCAGCGGCAAGTTCCCGTCGCCCAGGCCGGCATCCGCGACGGCGACGGCGACCGCCATCCCGGCGCCGAGGCCGAGGAGCAGCCCCGGCCAGCCGCGGGTCGAGCCGACGGCGAGCATCGGACGCGGCGCAATCCAGTCGCCGATCCGGCCGAGCAGCAACACCCCGCCGGCCGCGGCCAGGCTGACCAGCAGGACCTGCTCACCACCGTCCACCTGGCGTAGGGCGAGCAGGCAGGCGGCGGCCACCGAGACGACGAGGACAACCAGGGTGTCGGCCAGGGACTCGGTGACCCGGCTGCGTCCCCTGCGGACCAGCTGGTGCACCAGCGAGGCCACCAGCCCGAGTCCGACCACGCCGGCCAGCCCCGTGATCCGGCCGTCGCCGGTGAGCACGACCACGTCGGCGGCCACGGTCGTGGCGGTCGCGACGAGGAAGGCGCCACCGGAGGCGGGTGCGTCGAGCAGGGCGAGGGCGCCGAGGACGAGGAAGACCTGCAGGCCCAGCACCGCGACCGCGAGCGGCAGCAGCCCGAAGACGGTGGCGGCGAGCAGCGCGCCGGCCAGCAGCGCCGGCCACAGGCCCTGGACGACCATGGCCGGCCGCCGGGGCGGCCCGGTCGCGCGGACGACCGACCGCGGCCCCGATCCGCCGGTTGCCGATCGGTTGGTTGCCGATCCGCCGGTTGCCGATCCGTTGCGTGGCCCAGCCGACGCGCCCACCGGCCCGATCGTGGTGTCCGCTGGGGACGTCGTGGTGCCCACGGCCGAGTCGCCGGCGCCCCGACCGCCTGTGGCCTCGCCGGCCGGAGCGACGCCGGTACCGGGGCCGGCAGCGACATCGGGCCCGGCGGAGTACTCCGGCGGCTCGGGCTCATTGCTGCCGACCCAGTCGCGGGCGGTCCGGTCTGCGCCGGTACCACCGCGACGGGCGGCATTCGCCGGGGTGCGCTGCTCCTCGCTCACCGGGGCGATCCTGCCAGAGTGCCGGCGCGGCGCGAGGAGGCGGCGGGCCTGTGTCCGGTCAGCGAGGTGTGCAGGAGAGGTCAAGAATCGCGCGGATATGACCTCTCCTGCACAACGCGCTGCGGAAGAGTGCCGACCAGCGGGCGGCTGCACCGCGCACTGCAGAAGAGAGTCACCCAGCGGAGGCC
Source organism: Mycobacteriales bacterium (assembly GCA_040902655.1). Taxonomy (NCBI): domain Bacteria; kingdom Bacillati; phylum Actinomycetota; class Actinomycetes; order Mycobacteriales; species Mycobacteriales bacterium. Next base: position 28,754 of record JBBDWV010000001.1, on the reverse strand, counting down.
TGCACCGCGCTTCCGGGACAGCGCGCTGCGGTCAACCGCCGGCGAACGGCGGCAGCACGTCGACCAGGCCACCGTCGGCCAGCGGCACCGCGGCGGGGTCACGCATCCCGACAGGGTCGCCGTCGACGACGAACGAACAGACATCGAGCACCGTCGAGAACCGCTCGCCGCGGCCCGAACGCGCCAGCAGCAGCGCCTCGGCCAACGTGTCGGCGGACGTCTGCTCGGAGGCGACACCCGCAGCCGCGCGGGCGCCCGCCCAGTACCGGATCGTCGTGCTCATCCGAGTGCCAGTGAAGCGGGCGAGCCGCCGCGGGCGGTGGCGCCCGGGACGTCCGGCAGCGAGGGCGACCCGCCCCGGGCGGTGGCGCGCAGGAGACTTAGGGATACGAGCACGGCCCCATCCTGCATCAGGGTCTACCCTGCGCTGACGAGGCAACGGCGCCTCTCCCACGAGGGCCGCTCGGGCGGGCCAGAGGAGGATGCCCGTGTCCACGCTGCTGCTGCTGACCAACGCGCTGACCCCCTCCTCCGAGGTGCTCCCGGCGCTGGCCCTGCTCGGCCATCCGGTACGCGTCGCGCCCGCCGAGGTCTCCGCCCTGCTGAGCGCCCCCCCGTCCGACGCCGTGCTGGTCGACGCCCGCAAGGATCTGGCCGCCGCCCGCTCGCTGTGCCGCCTGCTGCGCACGACCGGGCTGACCGCACCGCTGCTCGCTGTGCTCACCGAGGGCGGCCTGATCGCGTTGACGGCCGAGTGGGGAGTCGACGACGTGCTGCTCGACAGCGCCGGTCCGGCCGAGGTCGACGCCCGGCTGCGGCTGGCCACCGGGCGCAAGACCGAGGCGGCGCCGGCCAGTGACCCCGGGGTCGTGCGCGCCGGGGAGCTGACCATCGACGAGGGGACCTACACTTGCCGGCTGCGCGGGCGGGTGCTGGACCTGACGTTCAAGGAGTTCGAGCTGCTGAAGTACCTCGCGCAGCACCCGGGGCGGGTCTTCACCCGGGCGCAGCTGCTGCAGGAGGTGTGGGGCTACGACTACTACGGCGGCACCCGTACGGTCGACGTGCACGTCCGGCGGTTGCGCGCGAAGCTGGGTGCCGAGCACGAGCAGCTGATCGGTACGGTCCGGCACGTGGGCTACAAGTTCGTGACACCGCCGATCTCGGCGCTGGCCGAGGACGAGCCCGCGCTGGTGTAGCCCGACGTCTCAGCTGAGTGCGACGCTCGCGGAACCCTTGCTGGTGCCGTCCTGGCTCACTCCTCGATCTCGAAGACCCGGCGCAGGCCGGTCAGCGACAGCAGCCGCAGCACCCTGGGCGAGCAGCCGCACAGGACCAGCACGCCGCCGGCCCGCCAGACCCGGCGGTGCACGTCGACCAGCATCGTCAGGGCGCTGGCGTCGATGAACGGGCAGTCACTCAGGTCCACCACCAGGCGCGCCGGCTTGCAGCTCAGCGCGTCGTGCAGCCGCTCCCGCACCCGGGCCACCGAGGCCAGGTCCAGGTCGCCGCGTACCTGCACCGTCACGGTGGCGTTCTGCAGCGGGGTGGCGGCGGTCATGCGGGCCTGCCGATCGTCCGGTCCGGCGGTGCGGATTCCCGCCGGCAGAGCCCACCGTGCCGGGAGCAGGTGGCGGTCACCGGTCCCTCCTGTGACGGTCCGGTGACGGTCCGCGCGCACCCCGTCGCCGTCATCCAACCGTCACACGACGGCACCCGCTCCGTCGCACGGCGCAGCAACTATCTGCGCCGTGTTCACCCTCGCGCTCGATGCACCCGCCGCCGGCGCTGCCCGGCTCCGCCTGTCCGGTCACCTCGACGACTCGGCAGCCCGCGACGTCCTGCACGCCGCGGCCGACGTCGTGAAGTGCGGCTGCTCGCGCCTGGTCGTCGACCTGGGCGGGCTGATCTCCTACGACGACGAGGCGGCGTTCGCCGTGGTCGGCTGTCACCGGCTGGCCCGCTTCCTGCCCGACGGAGTCGACGTCGTGGCGCCCGACGGTCCCGGCTCGACCCTGGCGGAGACCGCCGGTGTGGCCGCCGGCGTGTCCGCCGGTGTGGCCGCCCAGCCCGCGGCGGCGCACGCACCTGGCAGCATGGCCCCGTGCCCCGCCTGCTGATCATCGAGGACGACGACCGGATCCGCCTGTCCCTGCGTCTCGCCCTCGAGGACGAGGGCTACACGGTGCGGGACATGGCGACAGCCGAGGAAGGCCTGGCCGAGCACCGGGCGAATCCCGCAGACCTCGTGCTGGTCGACCTGATGCTTCCTGGCATGGACGGCTTCGACTGCATCCGCTCGCTGCGCCGCCTGGGCGACGTGCCGGTCGTCGTGGTGAGTGCCCGGGACGACACGCACGACGTGGTGGCAGCGCTCGAGGCCGGCGCCGACGACTACGTCGTGAAGCCGGTTGCGGTCAAGGAGCTGTCCGCCCGGCTCCGGGCGCTACGCCGACGCGCGAGCGGCAGCGGCGAGGACGCCCCGAAGGTGCTGAGCTTCGGCGAGATCGAGCTGCGGCCCGAGGCCGGCGAGGTGTTGCTCGGCGAGGAGCAGGTGCACCTGACCCGTACCGAGTTCCGGTTGCTCTGCGAGCTGGCCGATCAGAGCGGTCGGGTGCTGAGCCGCCAGCAGCTGCTCGACCGGGTGTGGGGCTACGACGTCTACGGCGACGAACGGCTGGTCGACGTGCACATGGGCCGACTGCGCCGCAAGGTCGAGCGCGACCCGGCCAACCCCACCCACCTGGTGACCGTCCGGGGCCTGGGCTACAAGCTCAGCCCGTGAGGCACAGCGGTGGTGACCGCAGCCGGGTGACCGGGGCCCGGTGAGGCGCACCGGCCTGCGGGCCCGGATCACCGCCGTCTTCGGCGTCGGCGCGCTGGTGCTGTCGACGTCGCTGGCTGTCGCGACCTACTCCCTGACCCGCGAGGCGCTGCTGGACGAGCGGGAGCGCGGCGCGGTGCGCGCGGCCTATCTCGACGCGGCCTACATCCGGCCGGACCTGGGCGGGGACAACCCCGACATCGAGGTGGCCCTGCGCAATCTCGACACCGGCGACGTGCGCCGGCCGCTGGTGCGCCGCGACGGGCAGTGGTACTCCCGCGGCGCCGACAACGGCCTCACCGGCGCGATCCCGCCGGCGCTGCAGCGGATGGTCGATGACGGCACACCGGCCGTCCAGCGCGTTCCGCTGCGCGAGAGCCACGCGCTGGTCGTCGGTGTCCCCCTGCCGACGGTGTACGCGTCGTACTACGAGGTCAACCCGCTGACCGAACTCGAACGCACCCTGCGGGTGCTCGCGACGATCTTGGGGCTGGTCGCCCTCGCCACCACCGTTGCCGGCGCGTCGGTCGGCTGGTGGATCAGCCGGCGGGTGCTCAGCCCGCTGGCCTCCGCCGCCGCGGCGGCCGGCAGTATCGCCTCCGGCGACTTCACGGCACGGGTCGCCCGGGAGACCGACCCTGATCTGGACAAGCTGGCGCGGGCCTTCAACCGGATGGTCGACGAGGTGTCCGCGCGCTCGGAGGCCGACCGGCGCTTCGCGGCCGACGTCAGCCACGAGCTGCGCTCCCCGTTGCAGACGCTGTCGGCGGCGACCAGCGTGCTCGACCGCCGCCGCAGCGAGCTGGACGGGCGGAGCGCGGCCGCGGTGGACCTGCTGAGTGCGGAGGTGGCCCGCTTCGAGTCGCTGGTGACCGACCTGCTCGAGCTGGCCCGCTCCGACCGCCCGGCCGAGCGCCGGCCGACCGACGTCGTCGCCCTGACCCAGGCGCTGCTCGCCGTGCACCGGCTGCCCCCGGAGGTGCTGGACACCGGTGGCACCGCCGAGGTTCTCGACGTCGACCCGCGGAGGTACGAACAGGTGCTCGCCAACCTCGTCGAGAACGCCGCGAAGCACGGCGGGGGCGTGGTCCGGGTCGGGCTGGACATCCGGGACGACACGCTGGTGCTCGAGGTGGACGACGAGGGGGCGGGCGTCCCGCTGGACGAGCGCGAGCTGGTCTTCGACCGGTTCGCCCGTGGGCGCGCCTCGAGCATGCGTGGCGGCAGCGAGGGGACCGGCCTCGGGCTGGCCCTGGTGGCCCAGCACGTGCAGGCCCATCGCGGCACCGTCGAGGTGCTCGACCGGCCCGGCGGTGGTGCCCGCTTCCGGGTCACCCTCCCCGGGGAGCCGTCATGAGGCAGCTCACACCGGTCGTCGCGCTGGCGCTCCTGCTGGCCGGCTGCGGCGTCTCCGAGGACGAGGGACCGCGCGCCCTGGACCCGGCCGCGGCGCCCTTCAACTTCTACCGCTCACAGGAGCCGGAGCCGCCACGAGGGGACGGGCTGGTGCCGCTCTACTTCGTCCGCGACGGCCAGGTGGTGTTCACCACCCGCGCCGTCGAGCGCCGGCCGTCGATCGACGAGCTGCTCGCCCTGCTGCTGGAGGGTCCGACCCAGGAACAGATCGCCGAGGGCACCGGCACCCGGCTGCCCGGCAGCTTCACGGTCGAGGACGTCGAGGTCGGGCCGAGCGGAACCGCCGTGGTGACCCTCGGCGAGACGGCGACCCAGAACACCACGCCGCCGCTGGGGTACGCCCAGATCGTGACGACCCTCACCGCGCCCGGGCGCGCCCGGGCGGTGCGCTTCCGGGCCGACGGGGTGGACCTGCAGGTGCCTCGCGGCGACGGCCTGCTGTCCTTCGGCCCCTTCACCCGCAAGGATTACGAGGAGCTGCTCGCGCTGCCCCCACCGGCTCCACCGGCTCCGCCGGCCACCCCCACCGGCTCCGGCTGAGCCTGCGACTAGCGTCGCCCCATGTCCACGAGCTGCGAGGTGCTCGGACGCCTCACCCCCGAGGACGTCCGGGCCGTCCACCAGCTCGTCGCGCAGGCCGAGGCAGCGGACGGCATGCCCCCGCTGTCCGAGCACGTGCTGCTGCACCTGCCGTACGGCGGCGACGAGGAGGTGCGCAACCTGCTGGTCCGCAAGGGCGGGGAGGTGCTCGCGTACGCCCATCTGGACGTCACCGACCAGGTGGAGGGCCCGAGTGCCGAGCTGGTGGTCGCCCCCGCCGCCCGTGGCCGCGGGCTGGGGCGGGCGCTGGTGACGGCGCTGAGCGGGCAGACGCCCGACGGCCGGCTGCGACTGTGGGCGCACGGCGACCTGCCGGCGGCGGCGACGCTGGCGAGCGGTCTGGGTTTCGCGCGCAGCCGGGTGCTGCTGCAGATGCGCCGGCCGCTCACGACGCCGCTGCCCGAGCCGGTGCTCCCCGCCGGTGTCACGGTGCGGGCCTTCGCACCCGGGCGGGACGAGCAGGCGTGGACGGAGCTGAACAACCGGGCCTTCGCGGAGCACCCGGACCAGGGCGGGTGGGGGCTGCACGAGGTCGAGCTGCGCGAGAAGGAGCCGTGGTTCGACCCTGAGGGCTTCTTCCTCGCGGAGCGGGTGGTCGACGGTCAGCACCGGCTGGTCGGCTTCCACTGGACCAAGGTGCACGGGGGGCACGACGGTGGTGCACCGCACCAGCACGACCGCGAGCCCGAGGGCGGGCAGTCCCACCCGCATCCGGCCCACCAGCACCACGACCACCCGCCGATCGGCGAGGTCTACATCGTCGGCGTCGACCCCTCCGAGCAGGGCCGCGGGCTCGGCCCGGCGCTCACGCTGGTCGGCCTGCACTCGCTGCGCAACCGTGGGCTGGCCTCGGTGCTGCTCTACGTGGACGAGTCCAACGCCCCCGCCGTCCGGACGTACGAGCGGCTGGGCTTCCGCCGGCACGCCGTCGACGTGCTGTACAGCCGGGGCTGAGGGGCGGGCGCGCTGGGTCAGCCGAAACGGCCGGTGATGTAGCCCTCGGTGCGGGCGTCGTCGGGGTTGCTGAACAGCTTGCGGGTGTTGTTGACCTCCACGAGCAGGCCGGTGCGCTGGCCGGTCGTCGGGTCGGCCTCGGCGGTGAAGAAGGCGGTGCGGTCCGAGACGCGGGCGGCCTGCTGCATGTTGTGGGTCACGATGATGATCGTGTAGTCGCGCTTGAGCTCCTCCATGAGGTCCTCGATCTTCGCCGTGGCGATCGGGTCGAGGGCCGAGCAGGGCTCATCCATCAGGATGACCTCGGGCTTGGTGGCGATCGCGCGGGCGATGCACAGCCGCTGCTGCTGCCCGCCGGACAGGCCGTAGGCGTTGCTCTTGAGCTTGTCCTTCACCTCCTCCCAGAGGGCTGCCCGGATCAGGCTCTCCTCGACGATGTCGTCGAGGAGAGCCTTCCGCACCCCGTTGACCTTGGGACCGAACGCGATGTTCTCCCAGATCGACTTCGGGAACGGGTTCGGCTTCTGGAAGACCATGCCGATCCGGCGGCGCACCTCGATGGCGTCCACGTCCGGCGCGTAGATGTCCTGGTCGTGGTAGGTCACCGAACCCGACACGCGGGCGGACGGGATCAGGTCGTTCATCCGGTTCAGGCAACGCAGCACGGTGCTCTTGCCACAGCCGGACGGACCGATCAGCGCGGTGATCTCGAAGCGGGCCATGTCCAGGGTGACGTCGCGCACCGCGAGGGCCGTCCCGTAGTGGACGTTGAGGTTCTTCACCGACAGCACCGGGTCGGGCACGGTGGCCGTGCCCGACCAGGTGCCGTCCGGCGTCGGCGCGGCCACGTCCTCGACGTGTGACCGGTGCGGGCCGACGGAGACGCCCAGAGCGGGCAGCGGAGTCTCGGTGGGGGCAGCGGAGGGATCCGGCACGTCATTCGCCTCGGAGTCGTCGGTCATGGTTCAGGACTCTGCCAGGTGCCCCGGACGCGGGGACTACCACCTGCGTTGGTACTTGTTGCGGATCAGGATGGCGGCGGTGTTCATCAACAGAAGGATGACCAGCAGCACCAGAATTCCCGCTGCCGCGACGGTACGGAACTCGTCCTGCGGCCGGCTCACGTAGTTGAAGATCTGGATCGGGAGCACCGTCGCCTGGCTGAGCAGGTCGGTGGGGTTGCGGGTCAGGAAGATCAACCCGCTGGCGGCGATCAGGACCGGCGCGGCCTCACCGATCGCCCGGGACAGCGCGAGGATGGAGCCGGTGGCCGTGCCGGGCACGGCGTTGGGCAGGATCTGCCGGCGCACCGTCTGCAGCCGGGTGGCGCCCAGGGCGAGCGAGCCCTCACGGATGCTGGTCGGGATGGCCCGGATCGCCTCGCGGCACGAGATGATCACGATGGGCAGCACCAGCAGCGAGAGCGTGAGCGCGATCGTCAGCACCGAGCCCTTGAAGCCGGCCGCGCGGTTGAAGAAGGCCAGCCCGAGGATGCCGTAGACGACGCTCGGCACAGCCGCGAGGTTCTGGATGTTCAGCTCGATCGCCCGGTTGTACCAGCGGGACTTGTCGGCGTACTCCTCCAGGTAGACCGCCGCGGCGATGCCCAGCGGCAGCGTGATGACGGCGACAGTGGCGATCACCCAGATGGTGCCCATCATCGCCGACTGGATCCCGGCCCGGGCCGGTCGACCGGACGGCATGTTCTGGATCAGCGCCAGGTTGAAGCGCGGCCAGCCGTCGCGGACCACGTCCAGGAGCAGCACCGCGAGCACCAGCACGCCGAAGGCCAGGCAGCTGAGGAGCAGGAGCTCGAACAGCTTGCCGGACAGGCGCTCCGATGCGCGGGCGCGGCCGAGCATGCTGGCCTCGCGGTCGCCGCGGGCGGCCTCGACCCCGGCGTCGATCCCGTTACGGGCGGTCACTCGTACACCTCACGGAAGCGGCGGACCAGGCGGATGCTGAGCACGTTGACGAGCAGGGTGATGAGGAACAGCAGCGCCCCGACGGCGAAGAGGGTGTTGTAGCCGAGCGAGCCGGTCGGCTGGTCGCCGGACGCGGCCTGGGCGATGAAGGCGGTCATCGTTTGCATCGGCTCGCGCGGGTCGGCGGTCAGCTGGGCGATCGAGCCGGCGGCGATGACGACCACCATCGTCTCGCCGATCGCCCGGGACAGGGCGAGGACGAAGGAGGCCGTGACGCCGGACAGGGCGGCCGGCAGGACGACCTTGCGCGCAACACGGGTGCGGGTCGCGCCCAGCGCCAGCGCCCCGTCACGCATCGCCTGCGGTACGGCCGACAGCGCGTCCTCCGACAGGGAGGCGATGATCGGGATGATCAGCACGCCGATGACCAGCCCGGCCGACAGCGCGTTGGTGATGCCGATGTCCTCGGCCCCGAAGATCGGCCGCAGCAGGCTCGGAGTGACGAAGCTGATGGCGAAGAAGCCGTAGACGACCGTGGGAATGCCGGCCAGCACCTCGAGGACCGGCTTGAGGATCTTGCGGGAGCGCTCGCCTGCGTACTCCGAGAGGTAGAGGGCGGCACCCAGCCCCAACGGGGCGGCCACCACGATCGCGATGCCGGTGATGAGCAGCGTCGCCGACAGGATCGGCAGGACCCCGAACTCGCCGTTGGCGAACAGCGGGGTCCAGACGGTGCCGAACAGGAAGTCGGTGAGCGGGATCTCGCGCAGGAAGTCGACGGTCCCTTGCAGCAGCGAGAGCACGATGCCGATCGTGGTGAGCACCGACAGCGCGGCCGCCAGGAAGAGCAGCCCCTCCACGAGACGCTCGCCGTGGCGCGGCGAGCTCCGCTTCAGCGACCGGGCCAGCTCGGCCGTGCTCGGTCCCGGCGAGCTGCCGGCGTACGGGAGGGATGTCACGTGCGCTCCGGGGTTGCAGGGTCGTCGAGCAGTCTGGCGGATGCCGTGCAGGTCGCACGACCCGGGCACCGCCGACGGCCCGGCCTGCGCCCTCGGCGGGCGGGGCCGGGCCGGTCAGCGGTCAGCCCTTGAGCGTCTCGATCTTGGCCAGCGCCTCGGACTTCTGCTCGTCCGAGAGCGGGACGAACAGCGCCTGCTCGGTGATCGCGTCGTTCTCCGAGATGTAGAACTCCAGGAAGGCCAGGCCCTCCGGACGCGCCACCGTCTCGGTCGTCGCGTAGATGAACAGCGGCCGGCCCAGCGGCGTGTACGTGCCGTCGAGCACCGTCTCGACGCTCGGTTCGACGCAGCCCGCGCCGCCGTCGATCGCGATCGCCTTCACGGCGTCGGCGTTCTCCTCGACGTAGGACAGGCCGAAGAAGCCGAGACCACCGGGGTTGCCCTGCACGCCCTGGACGGTGACGTTGTCGTCCTCCGAGGGCTGGTAGTCGGTGCGGATGGCGCCGGTCTCGCCGTTGATCTCCTCGGTGAAGTAGTCGAAGGTGCCGGAGTCGGTGCCCGCGCCGAAGAGCTTGATCTGCTGGTCGGGGAAGGAGGGGTCGAGCTCTTTGAAGTTGCTCACCTTCGAGCCCGGGGCCCACAGCTTGGTGAGCTGCTCGACGGTCATGCACTCGATCGGGTTGTCCGGGTTGACGACGACGGCCAGGCCGTCGTTGGCGACCTGAATCTCCTCGTACTGCACACCGTTGGACTCGCAGGCCGCGGCCTCCTCCTCCTTGATCGGGCGGGAGGCGTTGGAGATGTCGGTCTCGCCGACGCAGAACTTCTCGAAGCCGCCACCGGTGCCGGAGGTGCCGACCGCCACGGTCACTCCGCTGTGCTCGTCCTGGAAGCCTTCGGCGGCAGCCTCGGACAGCGGGGCGACGGTGCTCGACCCGTCGATCTGGATGGTGCCGGACAAACCACCGTCCTCGCCGCCGGAGCCGCCGCCGCCGCAGGCGGCCAGGGTGAGGGAGCAGCCGACAGCAGCGGCCGCGAGGCGGCTGCGCTTGGTCAGGGAGAACACAGGGGGTTCCTCTTTCGGTCCGTGGAAGCGCGTCGGGAGGCACGCTAGGCAGCCAGAACGACCCACAGCCGGCCTCCTGGTGAACGGGACATGAATGCATCATCGCGCCCGGATCACGCTCCGGAGTGAGGCAGATGAACGGACGATGAACGGGCGCGCGGGGTCCCGCTCCTCAGGAACAACAGTCCGCGGGAAGATCTAGATTCAACGTGTGCTGATGTCAACGACGCCTGATGCGTTACGCCTGCTGGCCGATCCGCTGCGCTCCCGGATCGTCGAGCTGCTGGCCCGCGAGCAGCTGTGCACCTGCCACCTCGCCGACGCGCTGACCGCCAAGCAGCCGCTGATCAGCTATCACCTCAAGGTGTTGCACGAGGCAGGGCTGATCGAGAGAGAACCGTGCGGCCGCTTCACCTACTACCGCTTGCGACCCGAGGCTCTCGAGGCGGCGGCCGCCGGGTTGACGGCGCTGGCCGACGAGGCCCGCCGCGCCGTCAAGCGGGCCTGTTGATGAGCGACGTCGTCACCGAGCAGCCGGTCGCCGGTAGGACCGTCGCCACCCGGCTGTCCACCCTCGACCGCTTCCTGCCGGTGTGGATCGTGCTCGCGATGGCGGCCGGTCTGCTGCTCGGCCGCGGGGTCGACGGGCTGGACGGGGCGCTCGAGGCCGTGCAGGTCAAGGGCGTCTCGCTGCCGATCGCCCTCGGCCTGCTCGTGATGATGTACCCGGTGCTGGCCAAGGTCCGCTACGGGGAGCTGGGTGCGGTGACCTCCGACCGGCGGCTGCTGGTCGCGTCGCTGGTCCTCAACTGGGTGCTCGGCCCGGCGCTGATGTTCGCGCTGGCCTGGCTGCTGCTGCCGGACCTGCCGGAGTACCGCACCGGTCTGATCATCGTCGGCCTGGCCCGCTGCATCGCGATGGTGCTGATCTGGAACGACCTGTCCTGCGGCGACCGGGAGGCCGCCGCCGTGCTCGTGGCGGTCAACTCGCTCTTCCAGATCGTCGCCTTCGCGGCACTGGGCTGGTTCTACCTGGAGGTGCTCCCGGGCTGGCTCGGCCTGCCGTCCGACGGCATCGACGTCACGGTGTGGTCGATCGCCGGTTCGGTGCTGGTCTTCCTCGGGATCCCCCTGTTGGCCGGCTACCTCACTCGCCGCCTCGGTGAGCAGGCGCGCGGCCGGCAGTGGTACGAGGAACACCTGCTGCCCCGGCTCGGCCCCTTCGCGCTCTACGGACTGCTGTTCACGATCGTCGTGCTCTTCGCCATGCAGGGCGAGGCCATCACCTCGGCCCCTGCCGACGTCGCCCGGATCGCGCTGCCGCTGCTGGCCTACTTCGCGCTGATGTGGGGCGGGTCCTTCCTGCTCGGCCACCGGCTCGGACTCGGCTATCCCCGGACGGCCACCCTCGCCTTCACCGCCGCCGGCAACAACTTCGAGCTCGCCATCGCCGTCGCGGTCGGCGTTTTCGGCGTCACCTCCGGGCAGGCCCTGGCCGGCGTCGTGGGGCCGCTCATCGAGGTGCCGGTGCTCGTCGCGCTGGTCTACCTCTCGCTCGCCGCCCGTACCCGCCTGTTCCCTCCGGAGGACCGATGAAGGAGCGACCCGAGGTGCTGTTCGTCTGTGTGCACAACGCAGGCCGGTCACAGATGGCGTCCGCACTGCTCGAGCACCGGTCGCAGGGGCGCATCCTGGTCCGGTCCGCCGGCAGCGCGCCGACGGGCGCGGTGAACCCTGCTGCGGTGCAGGTGATGTCGGAGCTGGGAATCGATCTGGCGCAGGCCTTCCCGAAGCCGCTGACGACCGAGGTCGTGCAGGCCAGCGACGTCGTCGTCACGATGGGCTGCGGCGACGCCTGTCCGGTCCACCCCGGCAAGCGCTACCTCGACTGGCAACTCGACGACCCGGCCGGCCAGCCGCTGGACGTGGTGCGCCGCATCCGCGACGAGATCGATGCACGGGTGCAGGCCCTGGTCGCGGAGCTGCTGCCGGTCGGTTGAGCGGGCCCAGCCCCTCGACCGCCGGGTCGCGGTGTGCGGTTCATCAGGGGTTCACGGGCTTTCCGCGTCGCGGCCACCCCGGCTTCCTAGGTTTCACGGCGACCGGCGGAGGAGCCGCCGTCAGCGCACAGGGAGACCCTGCATGACCGAGCTCAGCCATCGACCCGCGGACCTGCTCGACGACGAGTACGACGCGGACGACCTGTCCACGAACCCGTCCATGGCGGCGAGCTTCGCCGAGGTCGCGCACGCGCGGCTGTCGCGGCGGGGCGTCCTGCGCGGTGGCATGCTCGCCGCGGCGGGCTTCATGACCACCAAGCTCTACGCCGACACTCCTGCGGCGTACGCCGCCCCGAAGGTGCAGCCGGCTGCAGGCGGCAGTGGGCTGCTGGGCTTCCGCCCGATCCCGCTGAGCGCTGCTGACGACGTCGTCGTGCCGCGGGGCTACACCGCTGTCCCGTTCATCCCCTGGGGCACGCCGCTGCACCCGAGCGGGCCGCGCTTCGTGCCGGGTAGTCCCGACGTCGTGGGGACCGGGAACACCGCCGCCGACCAGGAGCGACAGGTCGGCATGCACCACGACGGGATGCACTTCTTCCCGCTGGGCGAGGACAAGCAGGCCAGCCGGCACGGCCTGCTGGCCGTCAACCACGAGTACACCGACGAGAACTACCTGCACACCGGCACGACGACCCGACCGACGCGCGAGCAGTACACCGCCGACATGGTGCGCAAGTCGCAGGCTGCGCACGGCGTGAGCGTCGTCGAGGTCCGCGAGGACCAGCCCGGCCGGTGGAAGGTGATGCCGTCCAAGCGGAACCGCCGCATCACCGCCAACACCCCGATGACCTTCTCCGGCGCCGCTGCGGGCAGCCGGGAACTCGACACCGGCGCACCCGCGAACGGCAGGAACCCAGTCGGGACGATCAACAACTGCGCGCACGGCGTCACTCCGTGGGGGACCTACCTCACCTGCGAGGAGAACTTCAACGGCTACTTCCGCGTCGACCAGGGCAGCTACACCCCTGCGCAGCAGCAGCTGCTGACGCGCTACGGCGTCGGCGGCGACCGCTACCACTGGAGCACCCACGACCCCCGCTTCGTCGTCACGCCGGCCACGCCGAACGAGCCGAACCGCTTCGGCTGGGTCGTCGAGATCGACCCCTTCAGCGCGAGCTCGACGCCGGTGAAGCAGACCGCGCTCGGTCGCATGAAGCACGAAGGCGCCTTCGTGCACGTCGCCGACAGCGGGCAGGTCGTGGTCTACATGGGCGACGACCAGGTCAACGAGTACGCCTACAAGTACGTCAGCGCGCGACCCTGGCGCGACATGGTGAGCCGCGGCCAGAGCCCGCTCGACGACGGCACCCTCTACGTCGCCGTCTTCCACGAGGACGGCAGCGGCAACTGGGTCCCGCTGGTGCACGGCCGGGGCCCGCTGACCCAGGCGAACAGCTTCGCCGACCAGGGCGACGTGCTGCTCAAGACGCGGCTCGCGGCGGACGAGGTGGGTGCCACCCGGATGGATCGCCCGGAGTGGACGACGGTCGACCCGAACACCGGCATGGTCTACCTCACGCTGACGAACAACACGTCGGGCAGCAAGGTGGAGAACGCGGCCAATCCGCGCACACCCAACATGTGGGGCCACATCGTCCGCTGGCAGGAGGACGGCGGCGACCACACCGCGACCACCTTCGCCTGGGACCTGTTCCTGCTCGCCGGCCAGGGCCGGGAGACCGGTGACGGCTCCACGATCGACGGTGAGGACGCCTTCGGCTCACCCGACGGGCTCTGGGCCGACCCGGCGGGGCGCATCTGGATCCAGACCGACGGCCGGCAGCCCCAGGCGGCGAACAACCAGATGCTCGCCGCCGACCCGGGCGTCGTGGACGGCGACGGCCGGCCGGAGGTACGGCGCTTCTTCACCGGCGTTCAAGGCTGCGAGGTCACCGGTGTCATCACCACGCCCGACCAGCGGACGATGTTCGTGAACGTCCAGCACCCGGGCGGAACCAGCACCTGGCCGCAGACGGACGGCCTGAGCACCCCCCGGTCCGCCACCGTGGTTGTCACCAAGGACGACGGCGGCGTGATCGGCACCTGACCCTGTCGTCCTGACTGACGGCCCGGCGGCGTTCCCGCCGGGCCGTCAGTGCGTCCGGGCGGCTCGCCTCGGCACGCCGGGCCGCCCACACCGGTGAGCGCCCCGACGGGCGCAGGTCACAGGCGCGCCATCCGGCGGACACGGAACCCGGTCAGGCTGTCGGCATGGACCCCGCCTTCTCCCTGTGCCGCCGGATCGCGCTGATCGCGCACGACAACAAGAAGTCGGACATGCGTGACTGGGCGCGCTACAACCCCCACCTGCTCTTGCAGCAGCAGCTGTTCGCGACGGCGATCACCGGCCGGATGTTGCAGGAGGATCTGTCCCTGGACATCACCTGCTTCCGCAGCGGCCCCTACGGCGGCGACCAGCAGATCGGGGCGCGCATCGTCGACGGCGACATCGACGTGCTCGTCTTCTTCTGGGATCCCCTCGAGCCGCAGCCGCACGACCCGGACGTCAAGGCACTGCTGCGGGTCGCTGTCGTCTACAACATCCCGGTGGCCTGCAACCGCGCCACGGCCGACTTCATGATCTCGTCCCCTTTGATGTCGCAGGCGCACCGACCATCACCCACGTCGGCCGCGCCGAGCACGCCCGCTCACGAGCAGCAGGAAGCGGTGGCCTGAGTCACAGCCCGAAGCCACCAGCCCTGACCGGCGCCACCACGCCATCGGGGGTGATTGATGACGATCTCGAGATTGCCGCCGTTCTCGGAGAGGAGATGTCACCCGAGCGGCTGACGATGATGTTGTCGACGCCCGTGAGCGTCGCGTCCTCGCCGATCGCTTCGGGTCGTAGAGCACGGCGAGCCCCTGGGCGGCGACGTCGAGGTCCCAGGCCCGGTGGTCGCCCTTGGTCGTGAAGTAGACGTGGTCGCTGTCGAACCACACGCCCTCACCGCCGTCGAACACCGCGGAGCCCCGCGACGGCCTCGTGCGCGAACATCCGAGCGCCGGCTTCACGACGCCTTGGCCGGCGCCCTCGACCTCGCACTCGAAGACCTGCCCAAGGGGGTTCTCCTCGCAGGACAGCCAGGTCCCCCACGGGGTGGGGCCGCCGGCGCGGTTCTGGTTGGTCCCGGCCAGGATCCGGTAGGCGACGGCGATCTCGCCGTCAGCGCCGAAGCGCCGCGCTCCTGAGCCGCCGCCGACCGGGATCCTCGCTGTCGCTCGTGTAGACCCACCCGCCGTCCGGCTGTGGGAAGGTGGCGCCGCCGTCCAGCTGCACCCTCATCCGCACGCTGCACCTCGGCGGTGCGCCTTCAGCTGGTCAGGGGCCGATCAGTTCGACGTGGCGACCTGCTGCGGAGGCGAGACGAGACACGTCGCCAGGGTCTGAGGTGACGATGTCGTCGCCGTCTGTCGACAGCAGCACGACCGCAGCGTCGATGACGTCGGGGAGGCCTGCTTTGCCGAGCAGTGCACCAGCAGCACGTCCGAGGCGCTCGTCGATGGGTCGCACCTCGATCCCTTGCAGGGCCTGCGCCAGCCGCGCCTGGCGTGGATCGCTGCGCCACACCTGACCGAGGACGCCAGCGTGGGTGAGCGGCACGTCGCCCGTCAGCTGCGCCGCCTTCAGGCGCGTCCACATCGGCCGCCCGTTCCGCTCGAGGGCGATGAGCGCACCGGTGTCCAGCACGAGTGTCACCCAGACGCCGCCTTTGCCCTGCCAGGAACTCTCCCGGCCGCACGGGTTCCGCGGCTGCGCACGACCACGGCATCCTCCCGATCAGCACGAGCCTGGTCGACCATCTCCTCAGCCGTGATCTCACCGAACTCTGCCTCGTAATCTGCGATCGCCACCCGCAGGTGCCCCAGCTTTCGCTCCCTGTCGACCTTCTCGGACAGGGCCGCACTCACCCAGCCGCTGACCGAGTCCGCCTGGCCGTCGGCGACGGCGCGGCTTGCGGCTGCAACCAGCGCCGGGTCGACAGTCACCGTGAGTCGCTGCTTCCGCTCTGTCATACACCTATGGTAACAGCAGTAGGACTCTCAGCCCATCGACCGGAGCCCGCGGTCCGGGACGGGCTGGTCCGCCACGACGAGGAGGTCACATGAGTCGGGTCAGCTCGGAGACAGGTCGACCTCGTGCAGCACCCGGCTGGCGACGTCGCGCAGCTGCACGGTCATGACCCCGCTGCCCCCGTCGATGCGAACATGTCCGAGGAACTGCAGCCCATCGGTGGGCGGCTGGTTCGGCCGCTCCGCGCTACGCGAGAACATCACCCGCGGGCCGAAGGTGCCGTCACGCTGGTTGGAACCGAAGGTGCCGGCGTGCAGTGTCGGGATCTCGTAGCGCCCGTCGTGAATGGTGTTCTCCTGCCGCAGGTCCGGCAGCCGCTCGGTCGCCCGCAGACTCTTGAGCTCGACCAGCGTGAAGTCCTCGGTGAACCAGCCGGTGACGTCACGCCCGTCGATCCGCTTGGTCGTTCGGCGGTCGGCGAACTGCGTGCGCCCGGCGACGTCCGTCGTCTCCGAGATCTCGTTCTCGTGCCGGGCGACCAGCACCCGGTCCTTGGTGGCCACCAGGTCGGGCTCGATGAAGTCGGCCCCCAGGTCGATCGCCAGCTGGTAGGACGCCAGTGTGTGCTCGGGCCGGTAGCCACTCGCGCCGCGGTGGCCGATGACCAGCGGCCCGTCTTCGGCGGTCGAACCGGTCCGGTCTGGCTGCTGCCCCTCGCTCGGCCGCGGCCGGTACGGCGACCGCGAGGGCCACCAGCGGCACGGTGAGCAGGGCGACCAGGCGTGGAGCGTGCTTGCGCAGGCGCATGCGAATTCCTTCAGGAGAGACGGGATGCCACGCCGTGCGGCGGACGTCTCGACTCAAAACGCCGCCAGGGACCGGAGAGCGAAACGGACACGACCTGCTCGTGTCGGGTTCGTGAAAAGCCGGAGCGGAGCACGCAACAGCGGTGCCCAATCCGCCCTGCTCCACATGCGACCTACCGCTGCATGCCGGGCCGACCGAACGACGGACATCAGGCCCGGAGACGCTGCTCCTGCGCGGTGGCGACCGAGGCCATGTGCCGGTACCGGGCAACCGGAGTCATGCCCATGAAGTGCAGCGCGTGCGGAGCCCTGACCTGCGGACGGTCGAGGTAGGAGGCCGGCCCGCTGTTGAAGGACCCGCTGTCACAGCGGCCGTCGAGGTAGGGCATGTTCCAGCCGGGCGGCAGCCAGCTCGTCCGGCAGGAGAACGCGTTGCCGGCGCCGGGCCGCGCCCACCGGTGGCGGTCATCGCCGCGGTCCCACCCGAGCGCATGGAGCACCGCTCCCTGGTCGGCCCAGGGCCCCGGCTGCTGCCCGGCGTCTTCGACCGCGTCGAGAAAGGCGAACGACTGCGCGCAGGACCGCAGCAGCCAGACCCCGGTGTTGGGAGTGACGCGGTGCTCGGCAGGCACCTGCTCCAGAACGAGTGCCTGGAAATCCTGCGGGTGCAGATGCGACAGGTCCTGGACCACCACGGTCCAGTCCCATACCTCTGCGTACCGGCGAAAGGTCGGCAGCGCGAGGTCGTGGAGGGCGGCCCGCATACGCGGACCGGCGGCCGTGATGATCGCGCCGCGGGAGCGGCCACGCCGCAGTCCGCCGGATCGTCGTGCGAGAACGGACATGCGCACCTCCGGAGCCGGATCGGTCCCGTCAGCACAGCGGACCCAGGTGTCCGGCACACCACCGCAAGATGTCGTGTCCCCCAACGGGACCTGCCTGATCGGCGGAGGGAGACGCGGCCTCCCGTGCGCCCCTCAGCGACATCCGACGAGCAGGTCGGGGGTGCCCAGCCAGCGGTTCAGCTGAGCCCGGTCCGTGCTCGGCCGGCCGATCAGGTACCCCTGGGCAGCGTCGACGCCGAGCGAGGACAGGACGTCCAGGTCCGCCGCCGTCTCCACACCTTCGGCAATCAGGCAGGCGCCGAAGTCCAGGGCCAGCAGCACGAAGGCGGAGACGATGCTGCGCTGGGCCTTGTTCGCCGACACCCCGTCCACGAGGGACCGGTCGATCTTGATGATGTCCGGCTCCAGCTCGACGATGTGGTGCAGCGAGGCGAACCCTGCACCCGCGTCGTCGATCGCCACGCGCAGGCCCCGCTTCCGCAGCGGATCCAGCCGCTCCCGCAGCTCGCGGTAGTCCTGGATGGAGGCGTGCTCGGTGATCTCCAGGGCCAGCCGGTCGAGGGGCTGGTCCGACAGGTCGGCCGCCACTGCGGCCAAGGCCACAGCGGCGGCAGGGGTGAGGTTCACCGCGAGGTACTGCTCCGCGCGCAGTAGCGGGAGCAGGTCCACCACAGCCTTGCGCACAGCCAGCCGCTCCAGCTCGACTCCGAGGCCGACGGTCGCCGCCTGGGCGAACACGACGTCCGGCGGGCCGGTGTCGAAGCGGGACAACGCCTCGAAGGCCAGGCAGCGCCCGCTCGCGAGGTCCACGACCGGCTGCAGAGCCAGGGTCAGCCGCTCGTCCCGGAGAGTCCGCGCGATGCTGTCGCGCAGCGCCTCCAACTCGCGCTGGGCGTCGAGGTCCTCGGTCAACAGCTCCGCGAGCATCGCCATGAACGCGGCGTCCCGCTCGTCCAGGTGCGGTTCGGCGTCGTGGCCGAGGCAGCAGAACGTGCCGTACAGCGTCCCGTCGGAGTAGCGGAGCGGGACGCCGGCGTAGGAGCCGATGCCGGCGCTGCCGGTCATGGCCAGGGCGCTGGTCAGGCTGTTGGCGGAGGAGTCTGGAACGACATTGTCGATCTTGCCCTGCATCAGCAGGTTGCAGTACGTCGTCTCGACGGCGTCGGCGCCGCCCACCCGTAGGCCGAACGAGGCGGCATCGCCGTGCAGCACGCGGTAGTTCTGCCTGCCCTCGTGGAGCTCGGAGATGAAGGCGACGTCCATGCGGAGGTGGCGCCGGGCCAGCTCCATCACACGCTCGACCCGCGGGCCCGCCAGGGCGTTCGGTCTGCCGGAGCCCTGCGCAGGGTCCCGCTCCAAGGGCACCGGGCGGCCCGGCATCGCTTGCACGGGCTGCAGCAGAGCACATGCCCCGGCCACCCGCGAGTTCGGCCCCGTCGACTCAGGCAGCGGCGGGGCGCGCCGCCAGCGCCAGCCGCACCGTCGCCGGTACGTCGGTGATGACGGCATCGACACCGAGGTCGGCGCAGCGGCGCACCGCACGGCGCGAGTTCACGGTCCAGGGCACGACGGCCACGCCGCAGGAGTGTGCGGTGGCGACGCAGTGCGGTCCGCCGAGCAGGTCGCTGACGTGCGGCTGCACCTCGTCGTGACCGTCGCGGAGCGCCTGGCGAAGGACGGCGAGCGGCAGGCAGCCGGAGTCGCCGAGCAGGGCCGTCCGCACCTGCAGGTACGCCGGCGCGGTCAGCCGGAAGGCACGCAGCAGCACCGGGTCGAACGACGACACCGTCACGTCCATCGGCAGGCCGACGGTGTGCAGGTGGACCAACCGCTCGACCAGGACCTCCGCGATGCGTGCCGGCCCGGGCTTCAGCTCCAGGACGAGCGGCCGGCCACCGGCGGCGGCCAGCAGCCACTCCAGCCGGGCCAGCGGCACTCCGCAGGCGTCGGCGGTCGCCCGCAGCCCGGCCCACGGCGTATCGGCCACCACGAGCCGGCGTCCCGTCAGCCGGGCCAGGTCGGCGTCGTGGCAGGCGACCAGGATGCCGTCCGCGCTGAGACGCAGGTCGACCTCGGCCCCGTCGGCGTAGGCAGCCAGCGCCGTACTGACCGCCGGGACGGTGTTCTCGATGCTGGTGGTGTCGGGCGAGCCGCGGTGGGCGAGGATGCGCACGACCTGCACGGTGCCGGTCGTCGATGACGCGGGGCCGCCCGTGAGATGTACGGCAGGAGCAGAGCAGGCGACAGCAGACTCCGCCGGGTCGTTCCGGGTCCTGTTCGACCCTGTGCGTGAAGCATGCTCAAAGGCCCGGTCAGGGCGTCGGCGACGGGACCGCAGTCGGCGGCGGTGCAGGGCGACTGGACGGCTGCGGCAGCGCGTTACGGAGTGCCTGCAGCAGCGGGGCGCCGTCGCGCACGCTCGCGCCCGGCGGTGGGTTGACCACGACGTCGATCCCGAAGTCGTACAGCTCGAGCCGGGTCGTCACCGTCAGCGGCGGGCCGTCTGCCTGCGGGACCTCCACCGTCTGCGTGAGCCGGCGCAGCAGGCCGGCGCGGTCGAGGAAGACGTCGTACTCGGCCGTCGGCACGGTGGCCGCCGCACCGAGGGAGGAGCGCAGCGCGGCCGTCTGCACGCCCCGGGCCCCGCGCAGGGCGCGCGCGACGTCGTAGCTGCCGCGGTAGTGGGTGGTCGGCTCGCCGCGTACGTCCTCCTCGCCGACCCGCTCGGCCTCGCCCACAGCGGCCAGTGTGTGCAGCTGGGCGGTCGGGGCGACGGTGCCGCCGAGCGGGCTGCTCGCGACGTCGGCGACCTTCAGCTTGAAGAACTGCCCTTTCTGCTGCGGAAGCGTGAGGTACAGGTCGGGGCCGACCAGCCGCTGCTGCACCGCGCCGACCTTGACGTCATAGGTCGTCTGGCCTCGGTCGGCCTTCCAGTCGTAGATCCCCTCGCCGGCGAACACGACGTCCGCGCCGTCGACGGTGGTGGAGGTGGTCAGCGAGTAGCGGGCGGAGCCCTGCCCGTCCGTCTCCGCGGCGGCGGCACGCACGAGTGCCGTAGCGGACGGTGCGTCAGGGGAGGACTCCGAGGCGGCGCCGGGGGCGGCGTCCCCACTGCAACCGGCCAGCAGCGCGGCGGCGGCGGCTCCGGCGAGCACGGACGTCAGGCGGCGGGACAGGCGCATGCGGGCGGGGCTCCGTACGGGGCGGGTGTTGTCGGACCCCTCCAGTGTCACACCTGCCCGGACGCGCCTCCCCTGTCGTCCGAGGCATCGGCTCTGCAGCCCCTCTGACGTTCGAGGTCAGCAACTGTGGGCCGCCAGGGACTCGAACCCTGAACCCGCGGGTTAAAAGCCCGCTGCTCTGCCAGTTGAGCTAGCAGCCCTGGTCGAG
Organism: Mycobacteriales bacterium; assembly: GCA_040902655.1. NCBI lineage: Bacteria > Bacillati > Actinomycetota > Actinomycetes > Mycobacteriales > Mycobacteriales bacterium. The sequence continues at coordinate 7,897 of JBBDWV010000001.1, read as the reverse complement.
GAGAAGGTACGCCGCTCAGAGTGCCTGCAGTCTGCCACCAGATGCAGACGTGCTGCACCGGCCCGGCTTGCGGTTAGTAGCCTCCGGCGGGTGCACGTCCTCGTCACCGGCGGAGCCGGCTTCATCGGCGGCCACGTCGTCACCGCGCTGCTGGACGCCGGGCACACGGTGCGCGTCCTGGACGCCCTGCTGCCCGAGGTGCATGGCGGCGGGTGGCCGTCCTCGCTCGATACGCGCGCGGAGCGGGTGCACGCGGACGTCCGCTCCGCCGACAGCTACAAGCAGGCGCTCGACGGGATCGACGCGGTCTGCCACCAGGCGGCGATGGTCGGCCTGGGGGTCGACCTGCAGGACCTGCCGCGCTACGTCGGCCACAACGACCTCGGCACGGCCGTCCTGCTCGCCGCGATGGACCGGGCCGGCATCGGGCGCCTGGTGCTGGCCAGCTCGATGGTCGTCTACGGCGAGGGCCGCTACTCCTGCGCGGAGCACGGGGTGGTCCGGCCGGGGCCGCGGGCAGAGAGCCAGCTCGCGGACGGGCGGTTCGAACCGCCCTGCCCGGTCTGCGGCCGCCCGCTGCAGCCCGGCACGGTCCCGGAGGATGCCCCGCTCGACCCGCGCAACGTCTACGCCGCGAGCAAGACCGCGCAGGAGCACCTGGCGGCGAGCTGGGCCCGCGCCGGCGGCGGGACCGCCGTGGCGCTGAGATACCACAACGTCTACGGCCCGCGCATGCCCAAGGACACGCCGTACGCCGGGGTCGCCAGCCTGTTCCGCAGCGCCCTGCAGCGGGGCGAGACGCCGCGGGTCTTCGAGGACGGCGGTCAGCGCCGCGACTTCGTGCACGTACGCGACGTCGCGCAGGCCAACCGGCTCGCTCTGACGGCCGGCCGGCCGGGAGCACTCGTCGCGTACAACGTCGCCAGTGGCGTCCCGCACACGGTGGGCGACCTCGCCCGGGAGCTGGCCGCGGCCTGCGAGGGGCCCGCGCCGGTGGTGACCGGGCAGTACCGGCTGGGCGACGTCCGCCATGTCGTGGCCTCGGCGGAGCGGGCCCGCGCGGAGCTCGGCTTCACGGCGCGGATCCCGTTCGCGGACGGGATCCGCGAGTTCGCCACGGCGCCGCTGCGCGGCTGACGGAGCACGACCCGCGTGTATATGGAACTGCCGGCGCCGGCGCCGGCAGTTCCATAAACACCGGCACACCTACCTCGCACCCGAAGCCGCCGGCCAGCAGCCGCCGCCATCCAGCCTGCCACGGCAGGCGAAGATGACGCGTGCCCGACGTCGTCCTGCCCTGCCTCGACGAGGCCGCGGCGCTGCCGTGGGTGCTGACCCGGATGCCCGCCGGCTACCGGCCGATCGTCGCCGACAACGACTCGAGCGACGGCTCGGCGCAGGTCGCGGAGGGGCACGGCGCCCGCGTCGTCCAGGCCCGCCCGCGGGGCTTCGGCGCGGCCTGCCATGCCGGACTGCTCGCGGCCGATGACCCGGACGGGATGGTCTGCTTCCTCGACGCCGACGGCTCCTTCGACCCGCAGCAGCTCCCGCGCGTCGTCGCCCCGCTGCTCACAGACACCGCCGACCTCGTCCTCGGCCGGCGCCGTACGGCGAGCCTGCGGGACTGGCCGCTGCACGCCCGGCTGGGCAACCGGGAGGTCGCCCGCCGGCTCGCCCGCCGTACCGGACTGCAGATCTCCGACCTCGGCCCGATGCGCGCCTGCCGGCGCGAGCCGCTGCTCGCGCTCGGGCTGCAGGACCGGCGGTTCGGCTACCCGCTCGAGATGGTGACCCGCGCCGTGGCCGCGGGCTGGCGGGTCGTCGAGGTCGACGTCGACTACCTGCCACGCACCGGCCGCTCCAAGGTCACCGGCACCGTCGGCGGCACCGTCAGGGCGGTCCGGGACATGTCCCGCGTGCTGCGGGAGATCCCGTGACGGCAGAACGCGTGAGAGCAGAGCGCCTGCGAGCAGATCCCCGGATCGAGGTGCAGGTCCTCGTGCTGGCCAAAGCGCCGGTGCCGGGGCGGGTGAAGACCCGGCTGTGCCCGCCGCTGACTCCTGACGGCGCGGCCCGGGTCGCCGCCGCCGCGCTCGAGGACACGCTCGACACGGTGCGTGCGGTGGCGCTCGCGCGGCGGGTCCTGGTCCTGGACGGGAGCTGGGACGCGGCCGGCTTCCAGATCCAGCCGCAACGCGGCGGCCCGATGCCGGACCGGCTGGCGGCAGCCTTCGACGACTGCGGAGACCTGCCCGCGCTGCTCGTCGGGATGGACACCCCACAGCTCACACCGGCGCTGCTGCAGCAGGCGGTCGACGCGTTCCGCCGGTACGACGCCGTCCTCGGCCTCGCTCCGGACGGCGGCTGGTGGGCGCTCGGCCTGCGGCGCCCGGACGGGGACCTGCTGCGCGACATCGCGACCTCGCAGGCCGACACCGGGGCGCGCCAGCTGGACCGGCTGCGGGACGCCGGCCTTGACCCGTACCTCCTGCCGGAGCTGAGGGACGTCGACACCGCCGACGACGCGCGTGCGGTCGCAGCGCTGGCACCAGCCGGGCGCTTCGCCGCGGTGGTGCGCGAGCTGCTGCCGTGAACGGTGCCGGGCGCAGGGTCCGCTATGCTTTTGCGGTCCCCGACGGCACCCACGGCGGTGGCAAGCCGCCCACCTCCGGTAGCCATCCGGAAGGTGCGAGCGTCCCCATCGTCCAGCGGCCCAGGACTCCACCCTTTCAAGGTGGCTACGCGGGTTCGAATCCCGTTGGGGGCACAGCAAGAAGGTCTGGTTCATCCCAGGCCCCGTAGCGCAGTTGGTTAGCGCGCCGCCCTGTCACGGCGGAGGTCGCGGGTTCGAGTCCCGTCGGGGTCGCAGCACCTACCTGGTCAGGTAGCTCAGCTGGTAGAGCACACGCCTGAAAAGCGTGGGGTCGGCGGTTCGATCCCGTCCCTGACCACCCCCTCTTACCCCCTCTGACCTGGTCGCGCCGGTGCATCCGGTCAGGACAACAACTGCGGCAGCAAGCGGAACTAGACGCATACCTCTGTGACCCGTCCGCAGCCTGTCTGGTTCCCCGCATGCCACGCCCAGTCAGGTTGCGACTCCCCGCCGCTGATGCCTGTACAGCGGGACAGGTGACAGGGCCGCGCTTCTGCACCGCTTGACTTGAAACGGACATGACCGTCTCGTGGAACGGGGCGTCGTCGGAGCAGCGCCCGTGGTCGGGCTGGTACCGCGGCTGCGCGTCGTGTTCAGTCGGTGAGCTCGCTGGTGGGTCGCATGCTGGTGGCGATGTCCTGGAGCTGCTGGCTGGTGAGCGGCGGGGGGTAGCCGCGGTTGCAGATCATGACGGCGTTGTCGTCGGTCTCGCGCCACCGCAGGCAGGTGAGATCGTCGAGTCCGGCGGTCTCGGTGACCACGCCCTGGTGGCCGCGGACCGTCGGGCGGTCCACCACGACGGAGGGGCCGGTCGGCTCGTCGCTGCCGGGGACCTTGCCGGGGTCGCCCTGGTAGACCTCGATCTGGGTCTGCGGGTCGGGGCCGGCGTAGGTGTGGACGGTGACGTCGTTGCCGGCGTCGTCGGTGCCGCCGTAGCCGACGGTGAGCTTGCCGGGCAGGCGGTAGCCGTCGGGCAGCGCTGTGGGCTGGAGCAGCGTGCCGGTGTCGAGGACGTCGAGGCGGTCGCCGTCAGCGTCGACGACGCGCCGGCCGTCGAGCGGGACGCCGAGGTCGAGGCGGTGCTGCTTCGGCGGCGGCAGCGCGAGGGAGCACCCGGAGTTCGGCGGCGGCGGGTCCTTGGGCTTGTACGCGGACGCGTCGAGGGTGACGGTGCTCGCGTCCTGGGCGACGACGCGGACGACGGCGTTGTCCGAGCAGTACGGGTCCGTGCCCGCGCGGCCCGAGTAGACCAGGACCGCGGTCGGGTCCTCGGGGTCGGTGTAGGCGCCGGTGATCGGGGCGGGGCCCGTGCGGCGCAACGCGAGCCCGTCCTGGGTCATGTCCTCGGGCGGCGGCCCGTCCGCCGTGGCCCCTGCGGCCAGGTCGGCCGGGAGGCGGTCGCGGTCCGTCATCAGGGACGGCACGAACACGACGCCGGCAGCCGCCGCGGCGGCCAGGACGACGGCCGCCGCCGAGCGAGCGCGGACCTTGCGTGCACGGCGGGCCTCCAGCGCGGCGAACGGAGGCACCAGGTCGGGCCGGTAGGCGTCGATCTGCGCGTCGACGGCGCGGTCGAGGGCGTCAGGCATCGCGGGGGTCCTCTCGGAGCAGGGGAGCGAGCGCGGCGCGGGCCCGCGCGAGGCGTGACTTGACGGTGCCGACGGGTACGCCGAGGGCGTCGGCGATCGCCTCCGGGTTGAGGCCGAGGCGGTGCAGCACGATCACGGCGCGCTGCTGCTCGGGCAGGCCGGCGAGGGCGCGTTCGGCGTCCACGGTGGCGGGCGTCGGCTCGGGGACGTCGGGCTGGGGGCCGTGCTTGAGGGCTGCGCGCAGGCCGTTGAGGGCTTTTCGGCGTCGGTTGCTGACCTGGCGGAGCGCGACCTTGCGGACCCACGCCTCCGGGTCGTCGTATCGAGACACCTTCGGCCAGCTGCCCATGAGCCGGACGAACGCGTCCTGCACGGCCTCCTCGGCCTCGTCGCGGTGGCGGCAGACCGCGCCGACTTGCCCGACACCGCCGGCCTGCCCGTGGAACGGGCGTCGGCGCTGACGGATCTGCCGACGGGCTCGGCGATCCGGGCGTGCCGGCGGGTCGCGACACCGGCGAGCATCCGCTCCAGCACCACCTGCTGCAGCACATCATCGGCAGCGAAGTGCGCATAGGAGGCCAGCGACACCTCATGCCCGTCGACGGTCCGGGCCCGCGGCCGGGTGACCGGGACCCGACGACCCCCGAGGGTGACCGAGCCCTTGCCGGCGCCGTGTCGCACTGCCGTGCGGGCCGAATCGTGCTTGCCCTTGGGCCCGGCCACCGCGGTAACCTCGGCCTCGAACATCGCATGCATCACCGACAGGCCGGTCGCAACGCTCAACGCGAGCAACCCGTCCCTCGCGACGCCGGCGATATCGGCCAACGCCACGCTCAGCGCCTCGGGAAGATCCCCCAGCTCTGGCAGCTCGTCGTGCGCGACGACCTGGACGTTCCTCGGTACGGTCTTCATGGCGGTCCCCTTGTTCTGGTCGGGTCGACTTGGCGGTCGCCCAACACCTACCGCGAGGCAGGCATCAGGCGGGGGACCGCCACCTCAACTTCCACGAAGACCGGGACAACCTCCGACGGGCGGCACGGCGCGATGCTGGCGAACGACCTGACCAACAAGGCCGATCGCTGCTCGTTCTCGGGGGCGACGAACATGGCCGTGTTCCTGACGTCGGACGGCGGGCGGACATGGACCCGCTCCACCCACTGCGCCGCGGTGTGCGGGTCGGTCGCCCTGGCGGACCGCCGGACGGTGATCGTCGGGCACAACGAAGGCAGCACGCTGCGGACGACCGACTTCGGGCGGTCCTGGCGGCCGGGGCCGCGGCTCGCTCCGCCAGGCGGCCGGGTCGAAGCCGTGATGCAGACGTTCTGGCTGCAAGGCATGGACTTCGCCAACAGCAAGGTCGGCTACGCCTCGACCAAGGGCGGCGGCACCTGGCGCACCGACGACGCCGGACTGACCTGGACGCGAGAGGCGTCAAGCGACTCCGCGCACCAGCTCCTCGTGAGCGGCGACGTCGTAGCGCTAGACACGGAAAGGGCCGTGATCGCCGGCCCCGCCGTCGTGTCAGTCCGCAGGACCGCACCCGTCTAGCGCCATTCGGCGTTGGACACCGGCTGCGCCGCGGACAGAACCGCGCTTACGCAGCCCGGGCGCCGCGAGCAAGAACGGCTTCTGCTCGGCGGCCAGCCGCAGGGGAAGGGTCTCCCGCTCGGTCTTACTAAGCAGGGCGTTAGTAAGTCGAACTAGATTGCGTTGATGTAAGCCAGATTCGGGTCGCCGAAGAAGCCGCGCACGATGTGGGGCATCGCTTGCAGGCGGCGCAGGGCGGCGACGGCGAGCGCTTTGAACTGGTCGGGGCCGGTGATGATGCTGCGGCCGACGCGGTCGTGCTTGATGTTCTTCCACACCCACTCGTCGGGGTTGAGCTGCGGGGAGTAACCGGGGAGCTGGAACAGTCGCAGCTGCCCGTCGGTGGAGGCGGCGAAGGTGGTGACCTTCTTGGACCGGTGCACCGGGTGGCCGTCGACGACCAGGAACACCGGGCCGTCAGTGTCGGCGATCAGCCGTTTGCAGAACTCGATGAACTTGTCGGCGGTCAGCGAGCCGGTGAAGGTGGAGAACCGCAGCAGCCCCTGCGCGGTGACCGCGGAGATCATGTTGAGGCTGAAGCGTGCGCCGGTGGTCTTGACCACCGGAGTGGTGCCGATCGCGCCCCAGGTGGTGCCGCCGTGGTGGTCGGAGCGGATGCCGGCCTCGTCGGCGAAATAGACCGTGGCGCCGAGCTTCTTGGCCTGCTGGGCTATCGCCGGGTAGTCGCGTTCCTTCCAAGCGGTCACCTTCTCGGGGTCGGCCTGCCAGGCCCGCCACAACGGCCGCTGCGGGGACAGCCCGAGCCGGTGCAGCATCCGGCCTACCGCCGAGGGCGACATGCGCACGCCGAACTCACGGCGGATGAGTTCGCGCACCAGTTGGCGGGTCCACAACGCGAAGTCCAACTGCAGCTGCTGCGGATTCTGGCCCACCACCAGGTCATAGACCCGCTGCGCCTGCGTGGCAGTCAGCTTCGGCGGGTGCCCCGGGATGGGCTTGGCCTTCAACGCCTCACGGCCGCCGGCACGAGCCGCGGCGACTCAGCCGTACACCGTGTGCTCGTGCATGCCCAACGTGCGAGCCACCTCACGCGGATCGGCGCCTTGATCCACCCGCTCAACCGCCCGCAACCTCAGCGCCTCAAGCGTGCTGTGGTCCAGCTTCCGGCCATCGTCCTCGCGCACACTCCGAGTGTCCCAGGCGCCGACCCGAAAGTGTTCGACATACTTACGCGTGTCTTAGTAAGACCGGTTCTGCTTGCACGCGAGCTGCGTCGGGGCCCCCGCTGCAAGCTCGCCGGGGACCGACTGTTCAGCCGGTCGCGACGACCAGGCGCTCAACCGGCTGGCCGGTGACCTCGGCGATCAACTCGAAGTCCTTGTCGAGGTGGACGACGGTCAGGCCGGCCAGTTCTGCGGTGGCGGCGACGATCAGATCCGCGACGGAGGGAGCGCGGTGGTGTCCGAGGTCTGCCAGGCGCAGCTGCACCTCGATGGCGCGGTCCTCGATCGCAGGCGTCTGGTACTCCACGGGCATCGACGCCAGCGGCGGACGCTGCGTCGCAGCTCGCAGCTCGTGACCAGATCGGGCTGAGTAGCCGATCTCCAGCCGCGTGACGGTGCTGATGCGCACCAGCCCCCGCTCGATCCGTTCCGCCCACCCCGCTGCTTCGGGCGACCGCGAGAGCAGAGCGAGAGCCGAGGTGTCGATGAGCCAGGAGGTCAAGTCCAGGCGCCCTTCATGACCTCCGGGTCGGCCAGATCGGCGAACGTCTCTGCGAAACCGTCAAGATCCTCGGTGGTTGTCGGCTGCTCGCTGCTGGTCGCCTCCTGAGCCAGCCGTCGACGCAGGTACTCACTGCGGGAGAGCCCAAGGCGGGCAGCCCGCGCATCGAGTGCGGTGATCACCTCATCTGGCACGTCTCGTACGAGGACGTCAGTCATGCCGGCACACCTCCAGGACCGATAGCACACGATAGCGCACCAGCCGTTGAACTGGCCGGACGCGGCAGCGGGTCCGGCGCAGCCGGCCCAAGGCCAAAGCCGTTCCGCTCGTGAGCCGGGGGGGGGGGGGGGGGGGGGGGGGGGGGGGGGGGGGGGGGGGGGGG